>DAOOWN010000028.1:0-30334 GCA_035371305.1 Bacteroidales bacterium | reverse complement strand
TCTCGTCTTTAAGGACGAGACGATAGCTCCCACGAAAAAATCAAAAGTCTCAGTTAACACTGAGGCTTTTTTTTGTTAAAGACGGTTCAGAGCATCCCGATACTATCGGGAGGGTCATAGGTTCTCTCGTCTTTAAGGACGAGACGATAGCTCCCACGAAAAAATCAAAAGTCTCAGTTAACACTGAGGCTTTTTTTTGTTAAAGACGGTTCAGAGCATCCCGATACTATCGGGAGGGTCATAGGTTCTCTCGTCTTTAAGGACGAGACGATAGCTCCCACGAAAAAATCAAAAGTCTCAGTTTATACTGGGGCTTTTTTTGTTCAAGACGGTTCAGAGCATCCATCAAAACTGTAAGTTTTGCGATGCTTGATTAACAGAAAAGTGCTCCGAAATGCCCGCCAGCTTTTAGCCTCGCCCGTTATCAGCAAGGCATAAGTAATACAGAAGACGACAAATTAACAAAATGAATTTGATAATGAAAAACGAAATAAAAAAGTGACTGGTTGGAAATACAAAAGATTTAGTTTTTTTGCCGACCACAAGAAAGAAAAATGCAAAGCCAATCCTTCGGCAAAAACCAAAGAACTATTTTGCCAACACTTCTGATACTGATATTCAGTTTATCTTTGTAAATTAGCACCATATTTTTTATATCAATTTTTATGAAGTTTATTACACAAACACCGAAAAAGGCATTAAAGGCTTTCTTGAAACAAAGACCTAATGAAAGCGAAAGAGATAAATTCAAGGCAAACCTTATTGCTTTACTTGACAAGATTAGTGTTATTGAGAAACAACCCAAAGACGAAAGCGAAGAACATTTAAAAAATAATCTGCGTGATTTTCTTCGTGATACTTACTACATTGACAGCAACGCAATAAACACCAAAGATAAAAAGGATTTGGTAATTCATATCGGCAAATCAACTGACACCGATGTTGCAGTAATTATTGAAGCGAAAAGACCATCGAATGTTAAAGAAATGATTTCGGCTGACAATGCCAATAAAAAAGCATTGCACGAACTCATACTTTACTATCTGAATGAAAGAAACCAATCAAATAATATTCAACTCAAACAACTTGTAATAACCAATGTTTATGAATGGTTTATCATTGATGCAAATCAATTCGATAAACACATTTACCGTAATACCCAGATAAAAAAACTTTATAAAACCAAACTCAACGACAAAAAAGATAACCCTTGGTTTTATGAGGAAATTTCTAAAATAATTTCAAAAATCGAAGATGAAATTCATTGTATATACTTTGATATTCGTGACTATGAAAAAATTTTAAGAAATAATAATACTGAAGATGATAAAGAACTTGTTGCACTCTATAAAATTCTTTCACCACAACATTTATTAAAAATTGCTTCGCCAAATGACAGCAACACTCTCAATGAAAGATTTTACAAAGAGTTGCTTCATATTATCGGACTTGAAGAAGCAAGAGAAGGAACGAAAAATGTAATCAGACGAAAGAAAGAAAACAAAAATGCAGCTTCACTAATTGAATTGACAATTGAAGCGTTAAAAACGGAAGACACTTTTCACCGCATTCCCGACATCAAGGTTTATGGTGAAAACAAAGAGGAGCAAACATTCAACATTGCTTTAGAACTTTGTATTACTTGGATAAACAGAATTTTGTTTTTGAAATTACTGGAAGGTCAACTTATATCTTATCATCAAGGCAATAAAGATTACCGTTTTCTTAATTCAGAAACCATACACGACTTTGACGAACTATTTAAACTGTTTCACAAAGTTTTAGCTGTAAACATTCCCGACAGATCAGAAGCCATCAAAACTAAATACAACCGTGTTCCATACTTAAACAGTTCCCTTTTTGAAATCAGTAAACTGGAAGACCAAACCATAAAAATCAATTCACTTGAAAATGATGGGCAACTTGAACTAATAAATACAACCATCTTAAAAGAAATCAAAAAGAAGACAGCTACGCTGCCCTCTTTGGATTACTTATTTCAGTTTCTAGATGCTTACGACTTTGCCAGTGAAGGAACAGAAGATTGGCAAAAAGACAACAAGCAACTGATAAATGCATCTGTTCTTGGAAAAGTATTTGAAAAAATAAACGGCTACCGAGACGGTTCAATTTTTACACCTGCATTTATCACAATGTATATGTGCCGTCAATCAATCCGTTTGGCAGTTGTAGAAAAGTTCAACGAAACATTATCAGAAAAAGGCAAAAAGCTATTTGACAAATTTGACGACATTAAAAACTATACTTCAAGGCATTACAAAACGGAAGATGTTTTAAAAGCAAATGAAATCATCAACTCATTACACATTTGCGACCCGGCAGTAGGTTCAGGTCACTTTTTAGTTTCGGCACTCAATGAAATTATTGCAATAAAAGCAGAATTAGGCATATTAGCCGATGACAAAGGGAATATTGTAAGCGGTTATGAAATTGAAATCGTAAACGATGAACTAATTATTACCGACCAACAAGGAAACCCAATTGAATATAAACTGCAAAACGGAAAACCAATCAGCAAAGAAGTTCAGCGTTTGCAGAAAACCTTGTTTCACCAAAAGCAAACCATTATTGAAAATTGCTTGTTTGGCGTTGACATCAACCCCAAATCAGTTCTCATTTGCCGTTTGCGTTTGTGGATTGAACTTTTGAAAAATGCTTACTACAAAGAAGCAGAATACACCGAGCTTGAAACACTTCCCAATATCGACATCAACATTAAATGCGGTAACAGTTTATTAAGCCGTTTCCCTTTGGACGCTGACTTGGCCAAAGCACTAAAAAGCATTAAGTATGACATCAAAGCATACAGAGGATTTGTAAACGATTACAAAAACGAAAAAAGCCGTGATGTAAAAAGAGGTTTGCAAAAAATAATTGATAGCATTAAATCTGACTTTAGAACGGAGATTTTTAATAATGACCCCAAAGTAATTAAGCTAAGTAAATTAAGTGGCGACCTTTACAATTTGTTAAATCAAGGCAAACTTTTTGAACTTGACAGCAAGGAGAAAAAAGCAAGAAAAGAAAAACAACAAAAGTTAGAAGCCGACATTACAAAACTCTCAAAGGAAATAGAAGAGATAAAAACGAATGCCTTGTATAAAAATGCTTTTGAATGGCGTTTTGAATTTCCCGAAGTGCTCAACAATAAAGGCGAGTTTGAGGGTTTTGATTTAATCATAGGAAATCCGCCATACATAAAGGAATATGAAAACAGAGATGCTTTCAATGGTTTGCGTAACCTTGAGTGTTATCAGGGCAAAATGGACATTTGGTATTTGTTTGGCGATTTAGGTTTAAAGATTTTAAAACCGAATAATTATTTGTGTTACATCGCAACCAATAACTGGGTAACAAATGCAGGTGCATCCAACTTTAGAAACATTGTAATTCAAAATAGTCAAATTATAAACCTTACTGACTTTGGTGCTTATATGATTTTTGAAAATGCCTCTATTCAAACAATGATTATGCTTTTCAAGAAAACAAAAACCTCAGACAATTACACTTTTGATTACAGAAAACTGGAAGGTGATAAACTTATGTTGCAAGATGTGTTGAATTTATTGGAAGGCAAAGAAACTGAAAAATCTGTTTTGCTATCTCCTTTAGTGACAAAAGCCAATTTGATTGATAAGCCGCTAACATTCAACACAGATGAGAACTCAGGTTTACTCGATAAAATAAAAGCAAAACAAAATTTCTTTATAGACCCAAAGAAAGAAATTGCCCAAGGAATTGTTCCAAATCCAGATGTTATAAATAATAACAACATATTAAAGCTACCCCCAGCAAGGGTTAAAAAAGAAAATATTAAAGTTGGCGATGGTGTTTTCATTATTGACAAAGGTTATTTTGGAAAATTATCTGCAAGGGAAAGCAGATATATCAAGCCTGTTTATGAACCTTATTTAATTGACAAATATTCAATAAACGACTATGATAAAGAAATAATCTACATGACTAAAAAGAACTTCAAAAACGATGCTCCTAAACTTATTTCCCACTTGGAAAAGTTCAAGGAAATAATGGAAGACCGCAGAGAAAATCAACAAGGGAAACTTAGTTTTAATAATCTACATTGGCCAAGAGATGAATACTTTTTCGAAAAAGGAGAAAAAGTTTTGTGCGTAAGAAAATGTTCTGTTCCAACATTTGCTTATACTGAAGAAGAAGCATATGTTATGATGTCTTTCAACATAATTCGTTCAAACAGAATTAACTTGAAATATTTAACAGGTTTATTGAACTCAAAACTTGTTGCTTTTTGGCTTCGCAAAAAAGGAAAAATGCAGGGCAACAATTATCAATTAGATAAAGAACCGCTACTTGAAATCCCTATTTACAAGCCATCAGACAAAGACGCAAACGAAATAGCCAAACTGGTTGACAAAATAATTTTACTCAAACAACAAGGCAAAGACAGCAGCGAACAGGAAAAGAAAATTGACGAGTTAGTTTACAAACTTTATGACATAACACCAGACGAACAAAAAATAATAGAAGGAAAATGAACGGGCTGCAATATTTTTATACCAAATATGGAGACGTATACGCTGGTTGGAAATTTAAAGAAATGAATTTTCCTGATTATACTATTGTTATTCAAGGAACCAAACTAAAAGATTACCGAGAATTAAAACACGCTGAAAAAACACTTGAAAAAATCAGTGAGTATGGCTGGGTATTAGCCAATGAAGTTATTGAACTAATAATAAACAGCGACAAAGTTAATCCTTCAAAAAAAAATCATCAAAGCGATACTTGGTATAGTGATTACGATAGGAAAGTAATGTTTGTGTTTGGAGCTGGTGCATCTGCAAATTGTGTTTATGGCAATGAAAAAACTGATTTTGAGAAGGACCCATTAAGACCACCTTTGGGACCTGCACTATTTGATAAAAAATTTGTTAATTATTTCAGACGTTACAAAGGCGTAAAGCAATCACTTCATTTATTACAAAACGAAAATCCCGATGTAGAGGAATTATTTGAGCATGAATGGGAAAATATACATAAAGAAAATAATCAAGCAGTTTTATCCCGACACATCAATATTCAGTACTATTTACAGGAAGTTTTAAGAGATGTTACTAAACGTGTAACCGAAGAATATTTTGCAAAAAATCTTTATGCGAAATTGGCTAACATACTTCAAAAGTCTTATGCAGCGAGTGTAAAAAACATTTATGGCAGACAATCATTTAAAAAGTTTGCTTTTGTTTCATTCAATCAGGACACAATTTTAGAAACTTTTATTGAGGAGCAATTCAAGACTTCACTTACTACACTTGATGACTACGTAAATGTAAATAACAGTCCTATTTGTATTTTCAAACCCCACGGTTCTTGGAATTGGGGTTGGAAATTTCCTGACATTTCAAAATTCAACAGTAATACAGCAGATTGGTTATTTGAAAATAATATCAATTTCTTTCAATTATATTACAAATTGCTTGGAGACCATATCAATATGATTGACTGGAGTTCTTGGGGTATTGAAGCATCACTACACAAACACAATTTAGGAAAATTTACTATTGACAAATCTCAACTCAAAATTATCGGAAACGACAATTTTAACAACTATTTTCCTGCATTGCTTCTGCCTTACCGTGACAAAGACGAATTTATAATGCCTTTACGCCATTTTTACAATATGGAAATTTATCTTACTTATGTTGAAACGCTTGTTATAATTGGTTGGAAAGGAAATGAAGATGCATTTAACCGACTACTATTTCAAAAGGCAAACCGCATAAACAAAGTAATAATAGCAGACCCAAATCCCGACCTTGTTGAAAAAAATTTAGAACCAATATTATCACGACAAGGAGTGACAAAAACTATATATAAAAACTTCGAGGACTTTGTAGAAAATGGAATTGACAAAGAAATAATATAGCCAACACTAAATACTAATGCTTTGTCAAAGAACTTGCAAAGTCGACCCTTAAAAATAAACTTTACACACTTTTTGGGACACTATCTTTGACTGTATATAATATAGCAATAGTGCATAAAAAAAGCATCTGATTGGCAGATGCTTTGGTGGGCCCAGTAGGGCACGATCCTACGACCCCCTGATTATGAGTCAGGTGCTCTAACCTACTGAGCTATGGGCCCTAAATTTGGGATTGCAAATTTACTACCTGCATTTCAATTTTCCAAATCTTTTTTATACCATATTTTCAATATTCCAAACAAAAGCATGGATACCTTGCATCTCGGCAACTTCATTGATATCTTTGATTTTGTTTAATAATTTTGGAACAATTGCATCATCAATAATAGTAATGATACCGGAATTCATCGTAGGCCATGTATGAGTTCCAAGGTGAGGTTCGCCATTTTTACTACCTGCTCCTTGCATTTCTTCCCACTTGCTAAAACCTCTGATGCTAAGCGAAACGAATGCCTGCTCAACTTGTTCGGTCAACGCCTGATTATATACTATAAATACTGCTTTCATAAACTATAAATTTTTACGGATGTTTTTACGAATACGTTTAATTCTGGAATTACCGAAAAGGCTATAAATAACAGGAACTAAAATAAGAGAGATAAGCAAAGAGAAAATCATACCTCCAATCATAGCAATACCCATTGGTCTCCACATGGCTGCCCCTTCTCCCGAGCTTATGGCAAGAGGAAACATCCCTAAAATAGTGGTTAATGAGGTCATTAAAATAGGACGTAATCTAGATTTTCCACTTTCGATAATTGCTTTTGAAATGGACATTCCTCTGTTTCTTAAAATATTGGTAAAATCAATGAGTACGATAGAGTTTTTAACAACAATACCCACCAACATTACGATTGCAATACCGGAAATTAAATTTAATGAAGTTCCGGTAATAAATAAGGAGAGGAAAACGCCGGTAATAGCAAACGGAACCGAAAACATAATAATAAATGGTTCGCGAAGCGATTCGAATTGTGACGCCATTACGATGTAAACCAATAAAATAATCAATAAAAACAACATTGCAATATCTTTAAAAGAATCTTGCATGTCTTTAGCTGCTCCACCTACTTCAACAAAAATATTTTTAGGCATGTCCATCTCTTTAATATGATTGTTAATAATGTCAACAGCAGAACCCAAATCACGACCATCGAGGGTTGTAATTATTTTATTAACTCGAATCTTGTTTTCATGTTCAACATTTGGAGTCGTGTACATTTGCTTGATTTGTGATATGTCTTTTAATTTAACAGTATTGCCTCTCGGACCCATGATAGACATATTTTCTAAATCTTTAACCGTAGTTAAATAGTCATCATCATATTTTACAATAATATCATACTCTGTTCCGTCTTCTTTGTATTTACTGGCAGTCATCCCAAGTACTCTATTTCTAACAGACGAAGCCAAGATAGACGTATTAATGCCTAATTGCGATAGCTTATCTCTGTCTGGGATAATTTGAATTTCTGCTTTATCTTTATCGCGGCTTACCGTAATATCTTTAAATCCTGTTTGATTTTTTAAAAACTGTACAATATCTTCCGAAATTTTATTTGTTTGGTCGAAGTTGTATCCAAATACTTTAACTTCCAAATTACTGCCGCCTCCACCCATCATCATAGAAGACCCCATGCTGCGCGAAGCTCCGGGATCGACAATATACGTGGCGATTTGAGGGAATTTTTTAAGCTCTTGTCTAAGTCCTTCGCCTATTTGAAATATATCGCGTTGTCGGTTGGACGATTCGGTTAATACCATTGTAAAATTGATAATGTACGAAGCTGATTTTGTTAAAGCAGTCATCAAATTCCCCCCTTCGCCGGTTCCAATACTTGTTGCGACTCCGGTAATTTCCGGATACTGAGTCTTAATAATTTGTTCAATGGTATCTGCCAATTTACGCGTTTCGCTTAGTCTGATTCCTTGCGGTAACTCAATAGAGGCATTAATTCTACCATTATCCGAAGCCGGCATAAATTCTTTTCCAATAAATTTGAAAATCATTAAGCTTCCTACAAAAATTGCAATAGACGAAATAATAATTAGCGTTTTGTGTCGTAATGAAAATTGAAGCGATTTTGCATATAAGTTATCGAAATATCCCCAAAAACGGTTTGCTTTTTCTACAAAGCGATTGGGTTTATATTTATAATAAAGGTTTCCTCTTAACATTTGCGATGCTAACATAGGTGTAAGAGTTAGAGCAGCAATTAGCGAGACAAACATGGTAATTGAAACAATCCATCCCAATTGGCGGAAAAAGACGCCGGTTAAACCAGTAATCATAGTTAAAGGAAGAAATACCGCTAATATGGTTAAAGTGGAAGCTATAACTGCTAAACCAATTTCGTTGGTTGCATATATTGCTGCTTCACGTGGACTACTTCCTCGTTCGATATGCTTTGTAATATTTTCCAAAACAACAATCGCATCATCCACAACCATACCAATGGCAATGGCAAGAGCAGATAATGAAATTATATTGATCGAATTGTCCGATAAGTATAGATAGATAAAAGCACTAATCAACGAAACAGGAATGGTTAATAGAATGATAAAACTTGCTCTCCATCGTGCCAAGAAAATTAACACAACAAAAACCACAAAAATAAAAGCATAAAGCAATGTTTCTTCTAAACTGTTGACCGAATTATTAATAAACTTGGAAGTATCAATTAATTCAACAAACTGTATATCATGGGGCAAATCTTTTTTTATTTCTTCTAATTTGTTTTTTACCAACTTTGCCACTTTTACCGTATTGGATCCGGATTGTTTTTGAACCAAAAAACGAACACCATGTTGACCATTCACTCTTTCATCAACTGTCGATTTTTTTAAGCTGTCAGTTACTCTTGCAATATCGCTAATTCTGATTACTTTATTATTCTGATTGGTAATAATGATATTTTTAACTATATCGCTTGTTACAAAATCACCATTAACACGAACCGATAAATCGAGGCTACCTGTTTCGATATTTCCCGAAGGCAAGGAAATATTTTCGGCCCGTATGGCATTACCAATTTGCTCTATTGATAAATTATACGCATCGAGTTTTCGAGGTTCGCACTTTACCTGAACAGCTCTTATGGGTGCACCGACAATGCTTACCGTACCTACTCCATCAATTCTACTAAGCTTATCTACTAAGCGATCCTGAAGAATTTTGCTTAATGCGGGATAACTTTCTTTTGCTGTAACACCGTATATTACAACGGGAATCATGTCAGTGCTAAACTTAAAAATAAGTGGTTTTTCACATCCGTCAGGTAAGATTTTTTCAACCATACTTATTGCATCACGAACACTATTGCTAGATTCGTCAATGTTGGTACCATATTCAAACTCTATTTGAATTAATGAAACGTTGTCTTTGCTTGAAGAAGTAAGTTTTTTCAAGCCTTGAAGCGAACTTAATTGGTTTTCGAGTGGTTTAGAAACATTTTCTTCTATATCGGTAGCATTGGCTCCTTGATAAAAAGTTATAACGCTTAGCGTTGGAGTTTCCACCTTGGGCATTAAATCAACAGGTACTTTAAAGAGTGAATAAACTCCGAGTACTATCACCCCGATAAAAATCATTATGGTGGTAACGGGGCTTTTAACTGAACTACTATATAGGCTCATAGTCTTATTCTTTTAAAAAATTATTGTTTCTTTACCTTCATTCCGTCAAGCAACGAAGTATGCCCTTGGAATATGAGCTCGTCATTTACGTTCAACCCACTTACAACTTCAAGCATATCGTCTAAAATAACCCCAATTTGAACTACCCTTCGAACAGCTGTTCCATTTTGATATACAAAAACATAACGTTCATTGGACCCTGTTTGTTTTAAAACAGCATAAGAAGGCACTAACATCGACTCTACTTTGCCTAAATTTAGTTCTGCTTTAGCAAACATACCCGGACGCAATAATTGATTTGGGTTAGGAATAACAATTTCTACGGTAAACGTTTTGGTCATATTATCAATGGTGGGATAGATTTTGTCTATTTTACCTTTAAACTCCTTGTTCGGATATATATCTAATGTAATGATACTCTCCATGCCTCTTTTAACAGACGGAAAATAAGCTTCAGGAATGGCAACCAAAAGTTTTACACTATTTAGATTCATAATAGAAATAATAGCCGGCTTGCCAATAGAGGGAACGGGACTCATAGCAAACAACTCTCCATCGTTAAGATATTTGCCGGTAATAACACCATTGATAGGCGACTTTAAAGTGGTATTTTCTTCAAGAAAATCGAGTGTGTTTTTGGTTACATCGTATTGTACTTTTACTTGTTCGTATTGTTGCTTAGATACTCCTCCCACTTTATAAAGCGAGTCCATTCGTAACAAGTCGATTTTTAGTTTATCGAATTGAATTTTTGTTTGATTGTAGTTTGTTCTATCCAACAAGACTAACGTTTGACCCTTTGTTACCACATCACCAACGTCCACTAAAATTTTATCCACTCTTCCAGCTGCTGCCGGTGCCAAATGGTTTTCTTCGTATGCCATAATGTTAGCAGAATAAGTAACCGTTCTATCTATATTTTTCTTTTCTATAACCATGGTTTTTATAAGTGGAATTTCGGTTTCAACTTTCTTTTCTTCGTTGTTTTTTGGTTTGCACGATACAAAAAATATTGTAGAGGCAAGAAATAAAATAAAGGATATCTTTTTCATACTATTTTGATTTTATTGTTTTTACTTATTATTGTTTATTAATTGTTCCAAATCGAATTTTGCATTTAAATACTCGAATTTTGCTTGAATATGGTTAAGTTGAGCCTGAGTTAAGGCATTGTCTGCATCATTCAGCTCTAATAATGTGCTTTGACCTGTGTTATATCGCGTTTTTGCTATATTATAACCTTGTTCGGCTAAGAGCATATTTTGCTGTGCCCACGAGAGCTTTTCCTGAGCAACCTGCATATTGCTGATAGCCGTTTCAATCTGGCTTTCGATATTTTTGCGTGTAAATTCTTCTTGAAGTTCTAATTCCTTCGTTGTTATTTTAACCTGTTTTATTTGCCTATGTACAACTAAACCAGCAAAAATCGGAATATTAAGTTGTAAACCTAAAATGGATGTTTTTACCCATTTATAATCATTAAATTTAAAATTATCGGCTTGGCTTTGGTATTGGTAATTGCCTATTGCTGTTAAAGTAGGGTAAAATCCACTTTGTGTGAGTCGCAATTGGCTTTTTAATAAATCTTTTTGCAACGCTAACTGACGAAGGGTTGTATTGTTGTCGAATTGTATTTCTTTATTTATTGTCTCAACAATATTATTATCTAAAATCAGCGTTGTATCTATCGTTACTTGAATACTGTCATCTATGTTGAGTAAGAGCTTAAACAAACGCATGACGTTATCGTAGCTCTTTTGTAGTTGGACCAAATTTGGTTTCAGGTTTTCCACTTGTACTTTAGCTCTAATTTTATCGTAATCGGAAACCATACCTTGCTGGTTCATTTGAGTAATATTTTGAACATTATCTAAAGCATGTTTATAGCTTTTGTTCATTACCTTATACGATTCGTCTAAAAGCAATAAATTGTAATATGTTTTTTTTATGTTTGTAGTAAGTTGAATTTCGTTTTCGCGAAGTTTTTCTTTGGTTATCTCCAAATCTTTTTTTCCCAATGCTATCGACTCGTAAATAGCCATATTAAATAGGGGTAAACCAAAACTAACACCTCCTGTATAGCTATTTTCAGAACCCATTTTTAATACACTCCCAAAAAATGGCGGACCAGCGGGCATAAAAATTACAGGGCGATCAATGTTGCGATTATAATTTCCCGATGCTTTTATAGTAGGAAAAAGATTGGCCATGTATTCGTTTACTTTGGCTTGTTTCTTCTCTACTTCAAGCTGGGAAACTTGACGCATAAGGTTTTGCTTAATTCCTAATTCTATCGCCTGTTGTAAAGACAAGTTCATAGAATTATTTTGTGCTATTATGCCCAATGGAAACAGGGCTAACAAAAAGACTAATGGTTTAAGATTTCTTAGATACATATTTTATTCGCTTTTATGTTTTTCGTAGTACTTATCAATAACTGTTAAACCATCTAGCGTTGCAATGCCACGTATAAAATTGATGGTAACTTGCTCAAAAAGCTTTGAAGGCGGAAATTTATCATAAGGGAAAAGTTGGTCGTTTTGAATAATGTTAATTTGCTCCAATACTATTTTTGAAGCAATTTCGGAATCAACATCTTCTCTAAACAGCTTTTGATTTTTCCCCATTTCTATAAATTTCCGGATATTTGATTCCATATTCGAGTTAAATTCTGCTGTTTTTTGGCAAGAGACTTCGGGATGATATTTCTTTAAATCGTAAATAAAAAGCGGGTTTACTTGGTTCAACTCATTAATGCGAAAGCGCATAAACAAAATAAACGTTTCAATAATATGCTCGCTTTGGCTTATAATTTCTTGAGCTTTGGCTTTTCGTTCTTCTATTGCAAGGCTTAAACAGGCATTTATTAAATCGTTTTTATTTGGAAAAAGTTCATAGAGCGTTCGTTTAGACATGCCCAGGTGCTCAGCAACAAAATCCATCGTAACAGCTCTTATACCCATCTTTTTATATAATGCTAATGTTTCTTTTAGAATGGTTTCCGTTGATGCCATAAGAAAACTTTTTTCACTAAAATAGTTTTGCAAAGCTACATGAAAACTTTTAAAACTAAAATAGTTTTCTGGATTTTTTAACATATATTAACTATCTTTTTTTTCGGCGAAAGTAGATTGAACCAATCGTTGGTAAAATCAGAAAATGACAAAGAGCCGAAAAATGCCTTTAAATGACGGCATTAACAGTAAGTCAACTAATAGTCGTTGTTTAAATACTTATTTATAACCTGAATGATGGACGGATAACTATTTTGTTTATATTTTTCCCATTGTTGTGTATTTACCCATTCTACTTTTTCAATATCTTCTTCGCTTTGCGGAATTAGCATTTCTATTTGTTTGTATTGGCAAAAAAACCAATGTGTTTTTTTTAAAATCTTAGTATTATTCAACTTATATGTATGGTAGGTATTCACCAAAAAACTACATTTATCGCTTTGTAAATGGACATTGCATTCCTCTGCTATTTCTCTAACTGCCGTTTGTAGTGGTGTTTCACCTTTGTCCATTTTGCCTTTAGGCAAGTCCCATTTATTTAAGCGATAAATCATTAGCCATTCGTTGTTGTCATTAAGAATAAGACCACCGGCAGCTTCTATACAATGGTAATTTGATTGAAATTCTTTAAACGTTATATCCGGTTGAGAAGAAATTAAACATAACGATTTTTCATCGAATGCAGAAATGATTTTACTCCAATCGAAAGGTTCGCAAAAAATTATATCTTTGCCGGCAGTTAACGTATCGTTATCTGTAATTAAAAGTTCATGGTTATAATTATAAATCGTATATTTCATGAGTCAGGAATTAAAAGTTGAGATTGCCAAAAATCTATTGCAAATTAAAGCAATAAAATTGAATGTTGAACAACCCTTTACATGGGCTTCGGGTTGGAAGTCTCCTATTTATTGCGACAATCGCAAAACATATTTCTATCCCGAATTGCGTAGGATTATCGCTAAAGGATTTGTTCAAACCATTAAGCAATATTATCCCAACGTAGAAGTAATAGCCGGTGTGGCTACAGGAGCCATCGCCTACGGTATTATGGTAGCCGAAGAAATGAACCTTCCTTATGTTTATGTTCGCAGCGAACCCAAAAAACATGGTTTGGAAAACCTTATCGAAGGCGAAAATCCAAAAGGGAAGAAAGTTGTTGTTATAGAAGATTTGCTCTCTACCGGAGGCAGCAGTTTAAAAGTTGTTCAGGCATTGCGCGATGCCGAAGCCGAAGTTCTTGGACTGACAGCTATTTTTACCTATCAATTTGATGCTGCTATCAATGCATTTAAAGAAAAACAATGCGATTATCATACGCTCAGTAATTACGAAACACTTATAAAAACTGCTATTGAAATGAATTATGTAGAACAGCATCACCTCGAAACACTTTCGGAGTGGAGAAAATCGCCCGGAACCTGGAAACAAGAATAAGTTAAAGCCAATGCTAAAAAAAGACATATAATTTGACAATTAACAGACAGAAATCTAATGTCAAAATTGAAAAAAATATGCTCAATAAAATAAACAAATATTTAGGAAAAGCGTATTTCCCAATTTCGCTGAAATACGTTTCTCTTGTTGCCTATATTGTTTTAATCGCAACAGGGTTAATGGCTTATTCAACTGATGCCGAGTTCCAAAAACAATTACGAAACACAAACCTTGGAAACCTTATAGTTTGGTCTTATTGGTGGCCTGCAATCATTATTATGGCAATCTTTTTTGGACGCATTTGGTGTATGGTTTGCCCTATAGAAATAATCACTTCTTTTTTTGCTAAAATCGGATTAAAACGAAAACGCCCAAAATGGTTGCTTTCGGGTTGGGTTATAACCATTTTTTACTTCATAATTCTGTTTGTCGGGATACAAGGATTTGCAATACATCGTAATCCTTTTTTTATGGCAATATATCTGTTAGTGATTGTTGGCGTTTCAATAATTATTGGTAGTATTTATGAGAAAAATACGTTTTGCCGGTATGTCTGCCCTGTTGGTTACTTGTTGGGCTTGTATTCCAGACTTTCATTTTTTGGTTGGCGAGTAAAAAATCCTAAAACATGTGAAACTTGCAAAGACAAATCTTGTATTCAAAGGGATTACCATTATAATTGGAATTATAAAAGTTGTGGAGTTGACCTATATCCTGGCAACATTGACAATAATGCAGATTGTATTTTATGTGCCGGTTGTCTAAAAACATGTAGCAAGTATCAATCAGAAAAAAACGTAGAACGACCAAATCCTCAACTAACATACATTGGTTTTGCCAACGATTTATTTAAATTAAAGCCCTTAAAAATGGCTGAAATGGTTTTTGTTTTAATTGTTTCAGGCTTTGTAATATCAGAAATTTGGTCAGAATGGAAAGTAACAGATACTATTCTGGGTTACCTGCCAAACTTGTTATTGAAACCTTTTGCTATATCCAATAAAATAGTATATGGTATATTAAATGGAATTGTTCTTTTTGCGATTATTCCGTTTTTAATATGGGTTATACCATATATCATTTCCAAATTATTGGGCATTTCTATAAAAATAAAAGACTATTTCTTGACCTATAGTATTGCATTCATACCAATTATTGCTGCTGCCCATCTTGACAAAGCCATTTTAAAATCAACCTCACGACTACCATATTTTGAATATCTTTTTTCTGATGTAACTGGAAAAACAACCGCTCAACAAATTATTGACGGAAAAATTATTTTGCAATCAACCCCAGCTTGGTTAAATATGTTCGTTTCGTCTCTGTTAACTTTAATAATAATTACAGGTGTTTGGATAAGTATTGCAGTTGTTAAACGGTTGAATAAAAAAGTGCAAAATAACTCATCAAATAAAGCAATGTATCTTATTCCAATTATTTATGGAAGCTTATTTATAGCTATGATTTTCGCATGGAGATGGATTTACTAATTTTAAAAACTGAATCATGAAAATCGGAATTATCATCGAAACTAAAGAATATGAAAAAGCATGGAATGCTTTTCGTTTTGCAGTAACAGCAAAAAAACAAAGTCACGAAGTGAACGTTTTTTTAATGGGCGAAGCTGTTGAATGCGAAGGATTAACCCACGAAAAATACAATGTTGACGAACAATTAAAAATCTTTGTGAATCTTGGCGGAGAATTATTGGCTTGTGGAACTTGTTTAAAATCAAGACAATTAAAAGATTCAGACACTTGCCCGATTTCTACAATGATTGACTGCGTTAATTTGGTTGTTTGGGCTGACAAAGTGGTAACATTTTAATCCAATCAGAAAAAAAATGATAAGAGTAAAAATAAAGCACATGACTATAAAAATAGCTCTATGCAATAAGGGGTTTAGCAATATTTTAAACGTTTTGCCTCGCCTAAAATTTCGTAACTTTGGACAGGACTGTAGCCTTCAGTCCCTTACTGCATATAACCTAAATCGTTATGCTTAAAATTGAAAGTAAAATAGGAACGGTTCGTCGTTCTACAGATGAGTTATTTGCCCTACTCAGCAATTTTGAGAACATTGTTTCGTTCGTACCTAAAGATCAAGTTCAAGACTTAGTGGTCGAAAAAGAACGGTGCACGTTTACAGTACAAGGTCAAAAAATGGAAATTATTATAATTGATAAGGAAATAAATAACTACATCAAATTTGGAAGCGGTGAAATAAGCCCCGTTACGTTCTTTTTTTGGATTCAGATGAAAGCTACTGAAGCCTATGTTACTAAAATAAAATTAACCATGCATTTAGATATTCCATTGCTTGCACAACCCTTTATCAAGGGCAAACTCGAAAAAGCACTGAATGAAATGATGGATAAGATTTCAGTAATGTAATTGTGTGATGTTGGGAATAACATGTATTAGTAAACCTCTTTCCTTCCGGTTTCGAATTCGTAGTATTGCTGAGCCAAGAGTGCCATCCATTTGCTAATTCTGTCCATAGACGATGATGTATCTTCGCTGATTTCCATTTTTTTCATACGCATAAGCAGCAGTGTATATAAAGCTGTTAGAGCAGGCTCTATATCACCCTTTAATCCGGTTTTTTGCCGAAAAACATTAACATCGGTCTCACAACCTTGAAAAGCCGTAACATATTCTCCCTCTTCGCTTGCATTAAGCAGTTGTAAATGAAAACTTTCCAATTCTCTTATTTTATGATGTAAAAATTGCAAATGCCCTTGTTTCATAATATTTTCTTCTTGCATCATGTTGCATAACGTAGCATACCAATGCTTGCACTCTTCCAGTTCCTTGCCTTTCAAATTAAAATGACGAATATGCACTTCGTATATTTTTTCAATATCAGCATTAAATGCTCTTACCAGGTCTTCGAGTTGAAACATGTAAATTAAGTATTCAGCAATATTTTTTGAACGTAATTCTCGGGCAATAATCATAAATCGAACTTATTAAACAAGATTTGGTAATAATTTTCTCACAAATAAAATCAAAATTAAGAAATTATTACTACATTGGAGCAGAAAAATCATAAACTCGAAACAATGATTAAAAATGAGCTTAGTTTTTTTAAAATGAGCAAGATATATTTTATTCTACTTATATTAATAAGTAATTTAAGCTTTGCTCAAACTTACATTAACACCAACAACCAAGAAATTAAAGAAATATACAACCGCCCCATCGATGCCGAAGATTTTAGGCCCGAAATACTAAATAAACTTGTTTTACTTTATCTTAACACTTATCGCGACAAAGAAAAATTAGACACATTCACATGTGAGTCCATTTTAAAAAATGCTTCCGAAGATCAGGCAAAATTCATGGCGTTAATTCAAAATGCAACGACAGATGGTGAAGGGAAGAAAAAAACCACTTCAGACAGAATAAAATATTATGGTGGAAGTGGATTTGGAGCAGAATTAGTTGTAAAAATGCCCATATCTAAGGCAAATGAGATGTTTACATATGGAAAAGTTGCTGACGACATTGGGTTTAAGTGGGTAAACGACAAAAAAGCGATGGAAATATTACAAAGCACTCGCTATGTCTTGGTAGGAACAGGATCTGCACTTGATGCCGACAAAAAGAAAGTATATCTTTCCATGACGTTCAGCAATTACACTTTGTTTAACCAGGGAGCATCATTAAGAAACCAATTACAGTTGCCTTATACAACTAAAAAATACGGTTTAAAACCATACGAACCAAGAACATGCCGCCGATGCGATAAATTTCGCAATATCGAAAACCTGCAACGTGGTCTTTATGTTAAAGACGGAAATGTATATTTTAAATACGACCAATATAAGCAATTGAAAAAGATAATAAAAGAGCCGACAGACGGTATAGCCGTAGATTTTATTCAACAAGAACAATATGCCTGCGGAAATGAAAATATTGTTGATTTTCGCTTGGTGAACAAAGGAATTATGCTTAAGCGAATGAAACCGGCAAAAATGGAAAAGAAAAACCTTGTTCAAGACGAAAAGGAACGTAAAAGACGAGTAGATGTTCTTTTAGGGAAAGTACCACAAGGAATAAATGAACCTTACGAGATGAACTTATTGGTTATTTTAGATAAACATGTTTGCAAGGTCATTACACCATCATTCGAAGATGAAGCGGCCATAGAATTTACTAAAGAAATTGAGCTTTTAGCTGATACCTTATCGTTCAATGGTCCGGAATATACACCCATTGTTGAAAAAGCACACCTGGAATTTATTATACCTTTTGAGCGAAATAAGTTTGAATACAAACCGGAAGATATTGAACCACTTATTAGTAAGTTAAACGAACCGGATTTTACGATAAATAAATTAACCATCGAAGCATATTCGTCGGTAGAAGGCACAGATGAATCGAATAAACAATTGCAAAAGAAAAGAGCCGAAAGCATTATCGAAGCACTTCGCCAGCGACAGAAAGCAAAGTTTATTACCAATATTACTACAGACGATAACATAGAAGATTTTAAACGCGATGTTCAAGGGACGGAATGGGCAAACTTAGCCAATATGGATATAAAATCCATTCAAGAATATATTACCAAAAATAATCTTCAAAAACGCATGGAACCCATTCTGCAAAAACATCGATATGCTCGCATTAAGATGGATATTACATATAAACTCGATGAACAAAACGAAGAAAAATATGTTGTAAATCGCTTCAATAAATGTATTAAAGAAAACAACCTGACACAAGCATTGGCTATTCAGAAATATATCTTTAAAAAAGTAGTTGCAAAAAAATATAGCAAAGAAGCCGTTTTTGGGCAACAAATACCCGAAAAACCCGAATATGCCGGATTGTTGATGAATAAGTTGTGGCTATCGGGTTTGTTAATGAATAAACTTTGGCTCGAAAAATATGTAAATAAAGACGAAATTGGTGAAGATTATTGTAATAGAATAGCAAGGCTTTACGAATTAGCTCCCGAAAATTTCTATATTCACTATAACAGAGCTTATTGCAGAATACTTTTTGACGAATTTACAAACGATAAGCAAATGATCGATTTTCAGAAAGAAATCAGTGGTTTATACGGAAGCGGCTTAAAACGAAGAACGGTAGATTTGTTAAACTTAGAGTTTCAATTTAAAAAAATTCAAATTCTAGACACGTTAGACGAACCTTCGCCCATATTATTAGCAAGTTTGGATACGGTTAAAGCCATTTCAAAACTTACAGAAACCAATTGGCAAAATTCATTAAAGCTGGCATATATTTTTATGGGGCAAAAGGACTATGAGTTTGCAGCAAAGCTTATTGAACCCTACATCAATCAAAACAACGTTTTTGACGAGCTGATATTCAGCTATTTAGGCATTTGCAGCCATTTGCCTCATAAATATTCATCTCCGAAATTTACACTTGCTATTAAAAAAGCAATAGAACTTGACCCGGATCGTTTATGTTTATTGTATAAAAAGAAAAAGCTCTCTATTCAATCACTCGAAAATCCATCTGTAAAAGAAATGTATTGCAAAACATGCAAAAAATAACGTTTTTTTTTGTAATTGCTTCGCTATTTTTAACTACATCTGTAATAGCTCAACAAAAATTATCAGTCGATTCGTTTTTTAATATTTCTTTAAGTTCTCATGAGAGAGATTCGTTAAATAAACAAATTCTTTATTATTCTAAAGAAATTGAAAACGATTCGTTCAATCAGCAAGCTTATTTTATGCGAGCCCAGACTTTCGTCTCGCTTGGCATGCAACACAAAGCTGTTAAAGATTACAACACACTAATTAAATTAGATTCGCTAAATCCGGTATTTTATTACAACAGAGCTTTATGCCGAAGTAAATATGGATATACGTTAGATGCATGCAACGATTTACATAAAGCCTCTGGCTTAGGACTAATTCAAGCTAAAGAGGTTTATATAAAGAAGTGTGGTCTGTTCTTTAACGCAATAGAAAAGAAATAAAATGACAACACGAGAGTTGTTTAATACCACTCAACAAAGCCTGCAATCGCTTTATCCCGAAAATGAAGCTAAAACGATTGTCGAATGGCTTTTTTGCGATGTGTTAAAATTGAAAAACAGAATTGCCTTATATGAAAATTTTGACATAATAATTCCTGAACAAACTCAAACAAAAATTCAACGGAAATTAAAAAGATTACAGCAATTTGAGCCCATTCAATATGTCTTGCACAAAGCATGGTTTATGAATTTAGAACTGCATGTTTCATCAGATGTTCTGATTCCCCGACCCGAAACCGAAGAGCTTTGCCATACTTTATTAAATGAAGTAAAATTAGCGAATGCGAACCTACTCGACTTGGCTACCGGAAGCGGATGTTTGGCCATCGCCATAAAAAAAACAAAACCCAATTGGGAAGTAACAGCTACCGATATTAGCCCTTCGGCTCTTAAACTTAGCAATTGCAATGCATCACGGCATAAGGTTAACATCAATTTTGTTTTAGACGACATGTTACACTCTTCACTTATTCACACTAAAAAACAATTTGATATTATCGTTAGCAATCCGCCTTATATTCCTATTTCCGAAAAAAAAATCATGCGTCCAAATGTAACAAATTACGAACCATCTATTGCTCTCTTTGTCCCGGACCAAGATCCATTGTTATTTTACAGGGCCATAGCTCAAATTGCTGAAGAATGTTTACATCCTAACGGATATATCTATATGGAAGTACACGAAAATTATGCAAATAAAACGAAAGCATTTTTTGAAAGTAAAAATTGGAACACAAAAATATACTTTGATATGAACGATAAACCTCGATTTATTAAAGCTCAGAAAAATGGATGATTATAAAAAATGGCTTATGCAAATGCAACGACTATGTTCAGTTAAAGAATACTGCATTTACGATATTAATGAAAAATTAAAAAAATCGCCATTAAACGAAGAAGACAGAAAAAACATAATAGACGATTTGATTAAGCAAAATTATATAAATGAACAGCGTTATGTACAAGCGTTCATTCACGATAGACTATATTTGAGTAAATGGGGATTAACAAAAATCAAGTTTGCACTTAAACAAAAAAACATTAACGCCGAACTATACAAAGAAATAATTAATGAAATTGAAGAAGAGAAATATGTGCAATCATTTATTTCCCTGGCAAAATCGAAATGGAAAAACCTGAAAGAAAGCGATCCCTATGTTCGAAAGCAAAAGCTTATTCGATATTTAATGGGCAGGGGAATAGAATACGACATAGCTGAAAAAATTCAGCGATTACTTGAATAACTTAATAATATCGTTCCCGTTGGCAAAAATTAATAAGGCAAAAAGTATTGCCATACCCACAATTTGAGCATATTCCAGAAACTTGTCGGAAGGTTTACGGCGAGTAATTATTTCGTAAAGCAAAAACAAAACATGTCCTCCATCCAATGCCGGAATGGGAAGTAAATTCATAAAAGCAAGAATGATGGAAAGAAATGCTGTCATGCTCCAAAATGAAAGCCAATCCCATTCTGCCGGAAAAATTTTTCCGATAGTAATAAAGCCACCGATGGACTCGTATGCTTTGGTTTCGGGCGAAAAGATTAACTTAAACTGCTTTATATAGCTGTCAAGCATGCTGAATGTTTTTTCAAATCCGGCAGGGATGGATTCAAAAAAGCCATAATGAATTTCTTTTAGTTTGAAAAATTTTTCTAAATCTGCCAGAGGGAAAATGCCCAATTTCCCATCCGATGGCACAATTAACGAAATAGTTACTGTATCGTTGTTCCGCAAAAGTGAGATTTTCACTTGTTTGTTTTTATTCTGCGACAGCAAGTCTTTTACCTCGTCAAAATAGCTCACACTGCTATCGTTTAGGGCTATAAAGCGATCGCCTTTTTTAATACCTGCTTTTTCACCAACGGAATTTTTAATAAATTCATCGGCAATAAAAGGAATACGAACTTCGATAAAAGAAGGATTTTTGATGAGTTCGGCTTTAATTGATTCGGGAATAGAAATGTTAATAACGGAATCGTTTCTTAACAATTGAATGGTTTTTACATCATCGAGTAAGATATCGTGTGTTATCTTTCTAAAATTATCTACCGGCTTATTATCAAGTGATAATATTTTATCCCCATTCTTTACACCTATTGATTTACCAAGCGAATCGGTCATTATACCATATCGCACCTCTGAATTTTGTAAATATTTTTCGCCCCATGTAAATAACACCATGCTATAAATAAAAAAAGCAAGTATTATGTTAAATAATATACCTCCTAACATTATTAATAATCGCTGCCATGATTTTTTCGACCTAAATTCGTAAGGTTGCGGAGGAAGTTTCATTTGTTCTTTATCCATTGATTCGTCAATCATTCCGGAAATTTTAACATAGCCGCCCAGTGGTACCCAACCAACACCGTATTCTGTTTCGCCTATCTTTTTCTTGAAAATCGAAAACCAGGGATTGAAAAAGAGATAGAATTTTTCGACACGGGTTTTAAAAAGTCTGGCAAAAAAGAAATGACCAAATTCGTGTATAATTACTAAAATAGAAAGACTCAAAATTAATTGTAAGGCTTTAGTTAAGATTTCGCTCATAATAATTTTATATTAAGGAATTTGCAAAGATACGAGTTTCTTTATCAGTTTCTATTAGTTGTTGTAAAGAAGGGTGTTGAATTAACGATATTTTAGAAATAACGGCTTCAATCATTTTAGGAATATCGTAAAAGTTAATTTTGCCCATAAGAAAAGCTTCAACGGCTATTTCATTGGCAGCATTTAACACACAGGGCATATTTCCACCTTTGTCGATGGCTTGGTAAGCAAGCTGAAGACATGGAAAAAGATGGGTGTCCGGTTCAAAAAACTGCAAATTATTCAGTTGTGTAAAGTCAATTTTTGGGAAGGGATTTGAACGTCTGGTTGGATATGTTAGTGCGTATTGAATGGGAACACGCATATCAGGAAGTCCAAGTTGAGCTTTTATGCTGCCGTCCTGAAATTGCACCATGCTGTGAATAATAGATTGTGGATGAACCAGTACTTGAATACGCTCGGTTGGAATCCCAAAAAGCCAATAAGCTTCTATTACTTCGAGTCCTTTGTTCATTAGTGTTGCTGAGTCAATTGTTATTTTTTTGCCCATATTCCAAGTCGGGTGCTGTAATGCTTGCTGTGCCGTTACTTTTTCTAATTCTTCTACTGTGAGATTCCTGAATGGTCCTCCGGATGCGGTCAGTATAAGTTTTTCTACACTATCGGATGGTTCACCGACCAAACATTGAAACAATGCAGAATGCTCAGAATCAATCGGTATAAACGGAACATTGTGCTTTTCAACCAAACGTTGAATAATTTCGCCGGCAACAACCAGCGTTTCTTTATTGGCTAAAGCAATTCTCTTTTTCTTTTCTATGGCTTTAATTACGGGCAAAAGTCCTGCAAATCCCATAATGGCTGCAATAACCGTATTGCATTCCGATGCATCGATGTAATCGATAACAGATGATTCGCCGGCAAATATTTTAATGGGTAAATGTGCTAATTTACTTTTTATGTATTCGTATTTATCTTCGTCGTATATAATTACAGCATTAGGTTGAGTTATTACGGCTTGTTCAATAAGCAAATCTGCGTTTTGATTTGCAGTTAATAAATCCACCTCATATACATCTGAGTGGGCTAATATAACCTCAATGGCTTGTCTTCCAATAGAACCGGTTGAACCTAAAATAGATATGGATTGTTTTTTCATGCGTTAAAATGTCATAATGTTTTCAGGATTAATGGGTTGACCTTTATACCAAAGCTCAAAATGCAAATGAGGTCCCGTAGTAAGTTCGCCCGTATTGCCCACTATACCCAACATATCTCCGGCATAAACTCTGTCACCGGTATTTATAAAAAGTTGTTCCATGTGTTTATAAATCGAAAGTAAATTTTCTTTATGCTGAACAACAACCATATAGCCTGTTTGTGAAGTATAGCCTGCATAAATTACTTGTCCGTCTAATATAGAGAAAACCATGTCTTTTGCTTTGGTAACGATATCTATTCCATAGTGTTTTTGGCTTTTATTGAATTTATTAACAATGATGCCTTTTGCCGGGATAAAATAATGATTTTGTACAAATAATGATTGAAGCGACGTTTCTTGTCCTAAACTATAACGCTCCTCTTGTTCAACTTTTTTTCTAAATGCTGAATCTTCGGGTGATGCATCTAAAACCAAATTTTTATAGTTAATACTCGTATCAACATGCAATACCGTTTCTTTTGTAATGGGCTCACCATACATGATTAAATATTTCAAATTATTCATGTATTTTTCTTGATAATGCAATTTGTCTTCTATAGAATCAATAAAAGCCTGATTATATTTTGCTTTTTGTAATGCATCTGCATCAGGATACCCTGGAATATACTCTTTTAACGGAGTATAGGCGATAATGAAAGTTGTAAGAAAAACTATAAAAAACGAACCTAAAACAATTAGCAAGGCTACATTCCAGCGAGATAAGCGAAAATGCAAAACCTCTTCGAACGTATTGTCATTATATAGTATTAAACGATATTTATATCGCCATTTTTTAAAAATGGATCTGTTTTTATCTTTCATAGGTGCAAAGATATAAGATAAATTTCAATGATATACTTATTATAGAATTAGTTGAAAAACGATATTTTTTTTAAGACATTAACTCTGTATATATTTTTATTGTTATATTATTTTATGTTTTTTATTGAAATAATGTCTATAATGTTCAAATATGACGTAATTTGTTGATAAAAATAATGGAGTTAAAACAAACTAATTACAAACACCTCATTTTCATAGCATTATAATTGTTTGCTTTTTTTTTGGTTTTCAAAAAAAAAATATATATTTGCAGATTATAAACCTATGGCTATGAAAAAGTTTACATTAACCCTGTCATTTTTAATATTTTCCTTTATTCTTATTTTTGCTCAAACATATACCATCAATACCGGCGGTACTATTTCTACCTGTTCTGGTACTTTCTATGATAGTGGTGGCGGTAGTGGTACTTATCAAAATAATGAAAATTATACAATGACTTTTTGCTCTAATAATGGAGGCAATATCAGGGTTGCTTTTTCTGCATTTAATATCGAGAGTAGTTACGATTACTTGTACATTTATAATGGACCTAATACATCAAGTTCACTTATAGGAACATATACCGGGACAACCTCACCTGGAACTATTACTGCTTCAGGGTCTTGTTTAACCTTTGTTTTTACTTCTGATGGAAGTGTTACTTATGATGGTTGGACTGCAACCATTTCATGTACAACTCCAACGGCTCCTACTGTTCAAGATTGTGCTGGTGCTATTCCATTATGTTTTTCTACATACTCTACAACTACCTCTTATTCAGGACAAGGTAATTTTCCTACTGAAATACCTACACATTTGCCATACTATGATAACATGTGTCCTGGAAATTGCTTGTTAGCAGGTGAATTAAACGATGTTTGGTACACCTTTACAGTTCAAACATCCGGAACGGTGACTTTTGCTATAACCCCTAATTCAAGTGGAGACGATTATGATTGGGCTGTTTATAATTTAACGAATGCCGAATGTGCAGATATATATTCAAACCCAAGCTTGCAAGTAAGTTGTAATTTTTGTGGTACTGCCGGAGTAACAGGTCCGAATGGGGGTTCTGCAAACACATGCCAACCAGGAAATTCATGTACTCTTACCAATGCTGCTTTAAATGTTACAGCAGGTCAAACTTATGTTGTTAATGTTAGTAATTTTAGTTCTACTCAAAGTGGTTATTCTATTAATTTTGGTGGAACAGCACAAGTAGTAGATAATGTGGGGCCGTATTTGTATAATATTGTTCAAGCCCCGGCATGTGGGCAGAACCAAGTTGTCATTCGATTTAGCGAGAATGTATCATGTAGTACCGTTCAGCCTTCAGACTTTACCATCTCAGGACCGGGTGGCCCTTATACGGTTACAGCTGTAAATGGAGCTGTTTGTGCTGCAGGAGGAAGCTACGAGCGAGATTTTGTACTTACTGTAAGTCCCTCATTCGTTCAAGGTGGAACTTATACTATAGGATTGGTTAATAATTCTGTTTCCGATATTTGTAGTCACCCAACCGGTGGTCAAACATTAAATTTCAGCGTTACCGGGGTTTCGGCTTCGGCATCGGTGGTTAGTAATGTTTCGTGTTATGGCGGAAATAATGGCTCTGCAACAGCAACTGGAACCGGCGGTACTGCACCTTATACATACTCATGGAGTAATGGTTCTACAGTAGCAAATCCTACCGGCTTAGCAGCAGGAACATATACAGTTACTGTAAAAGATGCTAATAATGTTTGTAATGCTACAGCTCAAATAACTATTACTCAGCCTACTCAATTAACAGCTACCATTTCCAATACTTCCGTTAGTTGTAATGGAGGAAATAATGGTACAGCAAGTGTTAGTCCTTCGGGAGGAACAGCCGGATACACATACTTATGGAATACCACTTCGACAGCCTCTTCCATTTCAGGATTAACAGCCGGAACATATAGCGTTACGGTAACCGACTCAAAAGGTTGTTCTGTTGTAAAAAGTACAACGGTTTCGCAGCCAACAGCATTGTCTGTTTCAACTTCGCAAACAAATGTTTCTTGTTTTGGTGGTAACAATGGCAGCGCTACGGTATCAGTTAGCGGTGGAACACCTTCATATACCTATAATTGGAGTAATAGCCAAACAACAGCAACAGCATCCGGATTAACAGCCGGTACCTATACCGTTACCATTAAAGATGCTAACAATTGTTCTACAACGCGTTCGTTTACTATATCACAACCAACCGCGGTAACCGCTTCCATATCCAGTCAAGTAAATGTTTCCTGCTCAGGTGGAAATAACGGCACAGCAACCGTTAGTCCGGGTGGAGGCTCAGCACCTTATACCTATTCATGGTCTAATACTCAAACATCACAAACCGCAACCGGATTATCAGCCGGAACCTATACAGTTACCGTTAGAGATGCAAATAGTTGTTCTGCAACTACCAGTGTTACAATTAGTCAACCATCGGCATTATCTGTCAGCATTTCAAAAACGAATGTTCTATGTAATGGCGGTAGTACAGGAAGTGCTACGGCAAATCCTTCGGGTGGTACTGCCGGTTATACATACTCATGGAGCAATAGCCAGACAACTCAAACTATTTCAGGGTTAGCAGCAGGAACTTATACTGTTACCGTTCGCGATGCCAATAATTGTTCAACCACATCTTCAGTAACCATAACTCAACCCAGTGCTGTAGCTGCATCTATTAGTGCTTCTTCTAATGTTTCGTGTTACGGAGGAAATAATGGTACTGCAACAGCTGCAGGAAGTGGAGGAACCAGTCCATATACCTATTCATGGTCTAATAGTCAATCAACACAAACGGCTACCGGTTTAACATCCGGAACCTATACCGTTACTGTTCGTGATGCCAACAATTGTTCATCAACTACATCTGTAACTATTAACCAGCCAACACAAATAGCCGTTAGCATGAGTCAAAATAATGTTGCTTGCAATGGTGGAAATACCGGAACTGCTACTGCAACACCTTCAGGTGGAACCCCCGGATATACATATTCTTGGTCCAATACTCAAACAACACAAACGGCTACAGGTTTAACATCCGGAACCTATACCGTTACCGTACGTGATGCCAACAATTGTTCCATTACTTCTTCTGTAACCATTACGCAGCCAACTGCTGTAAGTGCCTCAATATCTTCTTCTACCAACGTTTCTTGTAACGGTGGAAGCAACGGAAGCGCTACAGTTAGTGCAAGCGGAGGAACACCTTCCTATACTTATACTTGGTCTAATAGCCAAACTACTGCTACGGCGACAAATCTTGCAGCCGGAACGTATACTGTAACAGTCAAAGACAACAACAACTGTTCGACAACAACTTCTATCACTATAACCCAGCCAACGGCGTTAAATGCCTCATTCTCTGCTACCAATACAAGTTGCAACGGCGGAACAAATGGTACTGCTACTGCTACTCCAAGTGGTGGTACGTCACCATATACATATTACTGGTTTCCCTCTGCTCAAACTTCGCAAACAGCTACCAACTTAGCAGCCGGAACTTATAATGTTACCATAACCGACAATAAAGGATGTACAAAAACAGGTACGGCAACCGTTTCACAGCCGGCAGCATTGAGTCTTACAATGAGTAAAACCGATGCTACATGTGGTAATAGCAATGGATCTGCTTCCGTTTCTGTGAGCGGCGGAACTTCTCCTTATACATATCTTTGGTCAAATACATCAACTTCCAATTCTATTACGAATGTAACTGCCGGAACGTATTCTGTTACAGTTACCGATAACCATGGTTGTACTAACGTAAATAATGTTGCTGTTAATAATACGGGTGCTCCAACTGTTTCAGTAAATTCAGTAACAAATGTAACTTGTAATGGAGGAACAAATGGTGCTGCCAGTATTTCTGCAAGCGGAGGAACACCAGGTTATACTTATTTATGGTCAAATGGGGCCACTACCACTTCTATTAGCAATGTTGCTGCCGGAGTATATACAGTTACCGTTACTGACCAATTAACCTGCAAAGGAACAGCATCCGTTACCGTTACTCAACCAACAGCCGTTGTTGCTTCTATATCAGGGAATGTAAGTCCTTTATGTTATGGCGCTTCAAATGGTAGTGCAACGGTAAGTGCCTCAGGTGGTACTCCCGGATATACCTATAGTTGGTCAAATGGGAATACTACCGTTACTGCTACCAATTTAAGTGCAGGAACGTACAGTGTAACCGTAAAAGATGTTAATAATTGTTCTACAACCGCATCTGTTACCATTACCCAACCTACTCAAGTAACATCTTCCATTTCTGCATCTACCAATGTAAGCTGTAATGGAGGAAATAATGGAAGTGCAACCGTTAGCGCATCCGGTGGAACACCCGGATATACTTACTCCTGGTCAAGCGGTGCAACATCAACGACTTCATCCGGTTTAACAGCCGGAACATATACGGTTACAGTAAAAGATCAAAACAATTGTTCAAGTACCTCTTCGGTTACTATCACACAACCAGCTGCTTTAGCTTCCACTTTTAATACAACAAATGTGGTTTGCAATGGACAAAATAATGGCAGTTTACAAGTATTGCCCACAGGAGGAACCTCACCATATACCTACTTATGGTCTAATACACAAACAAGTCAAACAATCTCTGGATTGACGGCAGGAACATATACTGTAACAATAACTGATAATAAGGGCTGTACATTAGTAAGCAGCTCCACGGTAAGTCAGCCTACGAGTTTAACATCGTCGATTTCTGCCTCTACCAATGTTAGTTGTAACGGAGGAAATAATGGTAGTGCTACCGTTAGTGCTTCCGGAGGTTCTCCATCTTACAATTATCTATGGTCAAACACTCAAACTACTGCAACTGCTACAAATTTAATAGCCGGAACATATACGGTTACAGTAACCGATAGCCATAGTTGTACTTCAATTAGTAACATTACTATTACACAGCCAACCGCTGTGAGCGCAACAACAAGCGGAACTTCTGTGTCATGTAACGGAGGAAACAATGGAACCGCATCGGTTAACCCAACCGGTGGTACTCCGGGTTATACTTACTTGTGGTCAAATACTGCCACAACATCATCAATTACGGGTTTAACTGCTGGAACGTATTCAGTAACGGTTAAAGATGCCAATAACTGTTCTACTGTAGTTTCTTATACTGTAAGCCAGCCCACTTTATTAACAGCTTCTATAAGTTCTCCAACTCAGGTTGCATGCTTTGGCGGGAATAATGGAGCAGCAACCGTTACACCTACAGGCGGAACTCCTTCTTATACCTACTTATGGTCTTCTGGAGCAACAACTGCAACCTCATCGGGTTTAACAGCCGGAACCTATTCGGTAACCGTAAGAGACGCCAACAATTGCTCTACTACGGCTAATGTTACCATCACTCAACCAACTCAATTAAATGCTTCTATATCTGCTTCAACTAATGTAAGCTGTAATGGTGGAACGAACGGAAGTGCAACGGTTTCTGCTTCAGGTGGTACCCCTTCGTATTCCTATTCTTGGTCTAATTTACAAACAACTGCAACAGTTTCAAATCTTGCTGCCGGAACATATTCGGTTACTATAACCGACAATCATAGTTGTACTACCACATCATCTGTAACCATTACTCAACCTACTTTATTAACTTCTGCAATTTCTTCTT
>DAOOWN010000027.1:0-30453 GCA_035371305.1 Bacteroidales bacterium | reverse complement strand
CTTTTAAGAATATTTTAATGCTTATTTTACGATAGATTTAAAGGTGTCATCGTTGAATGATTTTGCAAATTCCATGTCGGTTTTTGCCATTTCAACCAATTTAGCATTTTTGCTAATGGCAGCGCGTAAACTATTGTACATTAAATCTGTATTGCCTTGACGTGCACCGATGATAGCTTTTAGGTAATACATCATATCGCGATCTTTATCTTCGGCGCAATCAATAGCTTTGCTTGCTGCATCTGGATTTCCGCTTAACAATTTAGCTAAAGCTGCGTTGAATGTGCAATAGCTACCAAACTTAGCAACAGCACCATTGTAGTCGCCTTTTTTAACATCACAAATACCTAAGTTGTAATTAACTTCATTTCCTGCACCGCCGGCAGATTTGAAATATTCTTCAGCTTTTGCAAAATCACCTTCGCGTAAAGCAATAACACCTAAGTTGTTTAATACAATGTTGTTTCCGGCATTAAGAGCTTTTGCTTTTTCAAATTGTTCTTTTGCTTCATTTAAATTGCCTTGTTGAACCAAAACAAAACCTGCGTTGTTGAAACCTCTCCAATCGTTGCTGTATTGGTTAGCAGCAGCTTTGTAATATTTTAATTGTGTATTAAGGTCTTTACTTAATGTTGCACCATATATTAATTCTTCAACTGATAATGCACTTGGTAGGCTATCAAAGGTTTTAATGATTTCTTCATCGCTGCGACCAATGCTATCAACATTAACTTTTAATTGTGAACGGCGAAGTTTTGGTAATACTTTGTCAGCTATTTGAGTAAATGCCTTGCTGATGTTTTTAATTTCTTTTTCGCGTTGAATGGGATCGCTGTACATCGAAAGAACACGCAATACTAAATCTTTGTCGGCAATATCAGATTCAGACATAAGTTTTTGGAATCCTTCCCAGTCTTCGGGGGTTGCTTTGGTATTGAAAAAGCCTTGTTCTTTTGCTTTTTCTAATTTTTTAAATTGGTCCTTAATAGCACTATTTGCTGTTGTACCACGATTATCAGATAATTTAGCATTTAAATCTTCCGGTCCATCAGGTGAAGCATACGAAGAAATATTTACGCCTTTAATTTGTTTGCGAGCATTTTTTTGAGTTGCTTCTAAGTATTTTTTTAATTCCTTCATTTCGGCTTTTGTAAGTTCTTGGGGGCGAACATTGGCTTGGTTAATTGCATATAAAATAGAAGCTTCTTTTTGTTCGGGGAAAATGCGGACAAAATTATCTTTTGCTAAAATTGGTTTTGCATCTTTTTCGAGCAAACCGGGAGTAGCAATGGTTCCTTTGCCAATGGTTACAGGGTCAAAATCAACAAATTTGCTCTTAACAAAGGCATGAATTTTAACATTCACATCACCAATACGCATTTCGGGAGTGTAAGCAACTTTGGCTGTGTAATTAAATTTGCCTCCATCCAAGGTTTTAATAACCTGGTTGTTATCTTGTACTTTTTCGCCTTGAACTTTTATTGATTTAAATGGGATTTCTTGACCGTTGGCGTTTTTGAATACAGGGGTAATTTCGCACGTTACTTTTTTCTTGTAGTACTTAGGAGGAAAGTTACCAGTAACGTTTAATATTACGCTATCACCATGCATTTCCAATGGATTTGGAGTTTGTTGATAGGTAATTAAACCTTGTTTTTTCTTCATTTTTTTTAGGCCTGTACAACCACTAAAAGCAACGGATACAGCTAAAAATAAAACGGAATAGATGATGTAATTTTTCTTCATATCGTTTTAGGATTAATTATTAATTCATATAAAATATTTTGCTACAAAATTAGAAATCATTTTTTGAATCACAAATTAATTATTAATAAAAAAATATTTTATGGATGCCATTTTGATTCAAATATTCAAAAATAGATTTTTTAATCTCTTTGTAATCCTTAATATTACTAACAAAATCGAGATTTTCTGTGTTGATGATTAAAACCGGAATATGTTTTTGAGTTTCGATAAATTCTAAATAATTTTCATGAATGTGCTGTAAATATTCTTCAGAAATTTCTTGTTCGTAGGTTCTCCCTCTCAGTTTGATTTGGTTTAAAATTTTTTCGATGGGTGCGTGCAAATAAACAAATAAGTTGGGTTTTGGTATGCTGTGATAAATAATTTCAAAAAGTTGTTTGTATAAGTTAAATTCGTCTTGAGCTAAGGTTTGTTTGCTGAATATCAGCGATTTCATAAAATAATAGTCTGATATAATGTATTGGTCAAACAAAGATGGTTGAAGCAATTCTTCTTTTAGTTGCTTATAGCGATCAGCAAGAAAGGATAATTCTAAAGGGAAAGCCCAGCGTTGAGGTTCCTCATAAAATTTTGGCAAAAAGGGGTTTTCTGCAAAACGCTCGAGTATAAGTCGGCCATGCAAATCTTCGCTCAGCATGGTAGCGAGTGTTGTTTTACCGGCACCAATATTACCTTCAATAACAATAAATGGAAGTGATGTATTGGTTGACATAATTGACAGAGTTGGTGTTTAAATGGAGGATGTTAATGATTAAATTTAGGACTAATTTTCATGTTATAAAAAATAAATGAATAGACATCGGCAGCTTCTTCGATTATTTTCGTTGTTGGTTTTCCTCCTCCATGTCCGGCTTGAGTATCAATACGAATAAGAACCGGATTGTTGCCTTTATATTTTTCTTGAAGAGTCGCAATGTATTTAAACGAGTGAGCGGGGACAACACGGTCGTCATGGTCGGCTGTCGTTACTAGTACAGCGGGATAATTTACATTTTCTTTAATATTATGAAGTGGCGAATATTTATATAATGCCTCGAATTCTTCTTTATTGTCGCTGCATCCATAGTCGGTAATCCAGTTCCAACCAATAGTAAATTTATGGAAACGAAGCATGTCCATTACTCCCACTGCCGGTAAGGCGACGTTGAAAAGTTCTGGACGTTGATTGATGACAGCACCAATTAACAAGCCACCGTTCGAACCGCCTTGAATGGCAAGATATTCGGGAGAAGTATATTTTTGATGTATAAGATATTCGGCAGCAGCGATAAAGTCGTCAAATACATTTTGCTTTTTTAGTTTGGTGCCGTCTAAGTGCCATTTTTCACCATATTCGCCACCTCCTCTGAGATTGGCTATAGCTAAAACGCCTCCTTGTTCGAGCCAAACTAAACGCGAGGTACTAAATGAAGGTGTAAGGCTAATATTAAAACCACCGTAGGCATAAAGCAAGGTTGGATTTTTTCCGTTTAATTCCAATCCTTTTTTGTGCACAATAAACATGGGGATTTTAGTTTTGTCCTTGCTTTCATAAAAGATTTGCTTTACTTCGTAATCGTTTTCGTTAAAATCGATAGAAGGTTTAAACCACACTTCGGTTGTTTTGGTTTCGATGTTGTACTTAAAAATGGTAGTGGGATAGTTGAATGAGGTGAAATCAAAAAAAGCAATTTCATCATTCGGTTCGCTATTAAAGGAGTTTACAGTACCAATGCATGGAAGTTCAATATCAAAAAGGTATTTCCCTTGTAAATCAAAAACTTTTAATAAGGAGTGTGCATCGTGCATGTAATTGACGACTATTTTGTCTTTTAAAATGTTTACATCATTTATTACGTCATTTGATTCGGGTATAATTGTTTCAATTTGTTTTAAATTGTTAAGTGAAATACGTACAATTTTATTATTGTTGGCATTTTCGTTGGTTTTTAAATACAGAAAGTTGCCGATATGTTCAATAACGCTATATTGGTATTCAAATGTAGAAACAAGGGTTTCGATAGTAGGTTTGGTATTACTTAAATTCATAATGTGTAAAGCATTGCCTAAGGTTCCTGCTTTTTCTTCGTAAATACACAAAACTTGGTCGTCTCCGGTATTGTTTGCAAAAAAGTTTTGGTAAGGCTCGTTTGTTTTTTCCATTACCACAACATCCTGTTCTTGCTTGTTACCAATGCGGTGGTAGAATAGTTTATGGAATTTATTGCTTTGCGAAAGTTCTTTTCCTTTTTCGGGTTTATCATATCCACTATAATAAACTCCATTATTATACCAAGCAATTCCCGAAAATTTTACCCAATGCAATGTATCGACAAGTGTTTTTCCGCTTTCAATTTCTTTAAAATAAATTTCGTTCCAGTCGCTACCAGCTTTTGAAATAGCGTAGGCAAGTGTTTTTCCGTCCGGCGAAATAGCTAAAGAGCTTAATGCAACGGTACCATCGGCAGAAAATGTGTTAGGGTCGAGCAAAATTTTGCCGGGTTTTGATATATCATCGGTTACGTATAAAACACTTTGATTTTGTAAGCCATCGTTTTTATAGTAAAAAAACATATTCCCTTTTTTGAAAGGGGCGGTTCTTTTTTCATAATTAAAAAGAGTTGTTATTCTGTTTTTAATTTTATCGCGAAACGGAATTTTGCTTAAATAATCAAACGTAACTTTATTTTGCGCTTCAACCCAGGCTTTAACTTCGGCCGATGTGTCGTTTTCAAGCCAACGATAGGGATCTGGTACGTTTACACCAAAATATGTGTCGGTAGTGTCCACTTTTTTTGTTTGTGGGTAGTTCAATTTTTGCTCAGAATTGCATGATGCGAATAATACCATAATCGAAAAAACTAAAATATACTTCATGTTGGTTACAAATTTAGGTTTCAAAAATACAGAATTATATTTTGATTTGACCGATAAAAATCAAAAAAAATAAAGCATCCAAAATTTGTAAAAAGAAGACGATTCTTTTTAAATAAAAATGAGTAGGTTGGAATACGCCCGTTACTGTTTTTGAGTTAATTCGTTTTATCAAAATGAATTACAAACATCCATTTTTCTAGTATGATAGAGATAAATATAGTATTTTGTAAAAAAATAACGATAAAAATCTATATAGTATATAGACAAATATATTAATTATTATATTTGCAAAAAAAAAATGAAAGCAAATAATAAACAACTTACATTTAAATCATTGTTGCAATGGTATTTAATATTAATAGGAAGTTTTTTAATGGTTTCTGTTGTAATATGGTTATGTTGTGTTTATGTTTTGCGTGTGTTTAGTATTTCCGATTTTTCAACTTTTGCAAATAATCAACTAAGTCAGGGTATATATTTATATGTAATAGTAGGTTTTGTTGCCCAGCTTATTGATGGGACATTAGGAATGGCATATGGTGTTTCTTCGACCAGTTTTTTAATTACAACCGGAGTTAGTCCAGCAGTAGCCAGTGCAAGTGTCCACGCTTCAGAGGTGTTTACTACCGGAATTTCGGGTTTGTCGCATTGGAGGTTTAGAAATGTAGATAAAAAGCTGTTTATTAAGCTATCCATTGCCGGCTCAGTGGGGGCTATTTTAGGAGCATATGTACTTTCTTCATTCGATGGCGATATGATAAAGCCTTATATTACAATATATTTGTTGTTGATGGGGATAAGAATTATTTTTAAAGTAATTAAAAAAAAAGTTCAGAAAAAAGAATTTAAGTATCATTCTATTTTAGGTTTTATAGGAGGTTTTGTCGATGCATCGGGTGGTGGAGGCTGGGGACCCGTTGTTACCACAACGCTTATAGGTACTGGCAAAGAGCCAAAGCTTACGATAGGTTCTGTAAATGCTGCAGAGTTTTTAGTTACTATAGCATCTTCAAGTATTTTCACTATGATGATTGGCTTAACCCACTGGAATATTATTATCGGTATGCTGTTGGGAGGAATGTTGGCGGCTCCCTTAGCTGCTTTTTTGTGCCATAAAATTAACAGTCGTGTCGCAATGGTTTTAGTTGGCTTGTTAATAATAGGATTAAGTATTCGTACATTAGTCAAAATGTGGTTTTAAGCCTTTTTAGATTTTTTTTGAATTTATCTTCATGAATTTTTGTCAATATTTTGTAATTTTGTCAGTTAAAATTGAATGAATGGATTTACAGACAATAAAAAATCGTTTTGGTATTATTGGAAATTCGCCTGCGTTAAATAGGGCTATAGAAGTGGCTGTACAAGTTGCTTCAACCGAATTAAGTGTGTTGATTACAGGCGAAAGCGGAACCGGTAAGGAGGTGTTTCCTCAAATTATTCATCAATTTAGTCCACGGAAACATAATGTTTACATTGCAGTAAACTGTGGCGCTATTCCTGAGGGGACCATAGACTCTGAGTTGTTTGGTCATGAAAAAGGCTCTTTTACCGGAGCAACCGATAAACGAAAAGGATATTTTGAAGTAGCCGATAAAGGGACCATATTTTTAGACGAAGTAGCTGAAATGCCTTTAGCAACTCAGGCTCGTTTATTAAGGGTTTTAGAAACAGGCGAATTTTTTAAAGTTGGTAGCAGTACACCTCAAAAAACCAATGTGAGAGTTGTAGCTGCAACTAATGTAGATTTGCAGCGAGCCATTCAAACAGGTCGTTTTCGCGAGGACTTGTTTTATAGATTGAGCACCATTCCAATCACAATTCCTCCACTTCGCGAAAGAGGTGAAGATATTTTGTTATTGGCACGAAAATTTGCTGTAGATTTTGCCGAGAAATATCGAATGCCTGCTTTGCGTTTTCTTCCCGAAGCTCAAAACGTACTGTTAGATTATACATGGCCAGGAAATGTTCGCCAAATGAAGAATATTGTTGAGCAAATTTCAATTATTGAGCAGGAACGCGAGATAGATGCCAATACGTTAAAAAAATATTTACCCGATGCTTTTTTAAATAAACTTCCGGCACTCGTTAATCACGATTTTATCGATCAAAAAACCTTTAATACTGAACGCGAAATTTTGTTTCAAATCCTTTTTGATATGCGTAAAGATATGGCTGAGTTGAAACAACAAGTTCATGATCTTATGCATGAAACCCCAGCAGCTCCCATTTCTCAGATATATAAAGAAAATGTGATTACTAAACCGGATATTACTGCCATTTCACGCGATTTTTCATCGAGTACCTTAGGTGATAACATACAAGATACATTTATTGTAGAAGATGAAACACTTTCATTACAAGAAAAAGAAAAAGAAATGATAAAAAAGGCGTTGGAAAAGTATAACGGGAAAAGAAAATTGGCAGCTCAAGAATTGGGAATAAGCGAACGAACATTGTATCGAAAGATAAAAGAATATGAACTTTAAAATTAATTTATATAATAATAGCTGGATTTGGTTTATCATGCTGAGCCTAAGTTCCTGTAAAATAAACTATACTTTTTCCGGAGCTTCGTATTCTGCCGATACACAAACATTTAGCGTTGCTTTTTTTCAGAATCAGGCATCCATTGTCAATCCTTCACTCAGTAATGTTTTTACTGAAGCATTGAAAGACAGGGTAAATGCTCAAACAAAGCTAAAATTAGTTCAACAGAATGGTGATATACAATACGAAGGTTCTATTACCAATTATCAGATATCACCTCAAAGTATTTCGGGCAACGAAACAGCAGCTTTAAACAGACTAACCATTTCTGTTACGGTTAAATTTACTAACACCAAGTCACCGGCACAAAGTTTTGAACGCACTTTTTCTCAGTTTGCCGATTATGAAAGTACAAAATCGCTCAATATGGTCGAAGAAGAATTGGTGAGGGATATTGTGGATAAACTGACCACCGATATATTTAACGCTTCATTAGTAAACTGGTAAATGAATATTCAGGAGTTTTACAATTATATTAAGCATCCCGATTTGCTGAATGAAACATCACTCAATGAGTTGAATGAAGTAATTCAGCGATATCCTTTTTTTCAAGCTGCACGAATGTTATATTTAAAAAATTTGGCACTGCTCAATGACGATCGATATCAGGCAATGCTTACTCAAACCTCTATTTATGCTCCCGATCGAAAAGCATTGTATTTTCTTATTAATAACCAAGAAGAGAAAATCGAAGTTCAGGACAACGTTGAAGTATTAAATGATGAACAAATTGAGGTCCCGATTGTAGAGCAGGAAAAAGAAACCGCAGAAAAAAACAAGCTCGAAATAGATTTATCTATCAATATAAAAACAGAAGAAGACGCTAAACCGGAAGAGAAAGAACAACCAAATGTTGAATATTCTGAAAATAAACACGAGTCAATCAGCATTGCCGATCAAATTCTAAAAAAGGTTAACGAAATAAAGCAAAATACTTCACCCATTGAAAATAAGCAAATTGATAAAAGCGAACTGTTTGAAATAAAAACTGAAAAGAAAGAACCCGAATCCTCCACGTTGACCTTTGATGAATGGTTGTATTATATTTCTTCTCAAAAAGAGGAAAAAAAACAAGACGATACGGTAGTTCCTGAAAAATCGTTAATCGATCAGTTTTTAGAAAATGCTCCTTCTTTATCTCGAATCAAAGTAGAACCGGGTACAGTGAATGAAGATTTGACAGAGCAACTTACACCACCTGAAGAATTAGAGATCGTATCGGAATCGTTAGCACAATTATATTACAAACAAGGCTATTTTGAAAAGGCTTTAAAAATGTATGAAAAATTAATTTTGAAATATCCGGAAAAAAGTATTTACTTTGCATCCTCAATTCAGGAAATAAAAAATAAACTTGATAAATCTTAAATAGTATGCTTTACAACATCGTAATGGTTTTAATTTTCATCGTAAGTGTTCTGATAATATTAATCGTATTGGTTCAGAATTCAAAAGGTGGTGGCTTGGCTGCCAATTTTGCAGGCTCAAGTCAAATAATGGGCGTTCGCAGAACAGCCGATTTTCTTGAAAAAGCAACATGGACATTGGCCGGTGCTTTATTGGTTCTTTCTATTGTAGCAAGTATGACAATACCAAGAGCTACCGAAGACCCAAATAAATCTAAAATCGAAGATAAAATTATGAATATGCCCGGCAAAACGGAAACTCCCGTAATGCCAACTACAGCACCAAATCCGGTACCGAATAATAAATAATATATAGATAAATACAAAAAAGATGTCAGTATAATCTACTGACATCTTTTTTTTTGCCTGACAAAGAATCTGCAATTTTGTCGTAAAAAGCGAAGTTTTTAGTATTTGGCATAAAATTAGAAAACTCAGGTCGTCAAATTTTAAAAATAATGCATTATGAGTAAATTTAGTTTAAAACCTTTAGCAGACAGAGTTGTTATTGAACCTATGGCTGCAGAAACCAAAACTGCTAGTGGGCTTTATATACCCGATACAGCCCAGGAAAAACCTCAAAAAGGAAAAGTTTTAGCCGTTGGAACAGGAACTAAAGACGAAGAAATGAAGGTTAAAGTCGGCGATATTGTACTCTATGGGAAATATGCCGGAACAGAAATTAATATCAATGCTGACAAATATTTAATTATGCGTCAGTCTGATTTATTAGCAATAGTTGAAGAATAATTAATTTAAAAAATTGAAAGAATATGGCAAAAGAAATTCTGTACAGTATTGAAAGCAGAGATTCCTTAAAAAAAGGAATAGACAAATTAGCAAATGCAGTAAAAGTTACGTTAGGTCCTCGTGGACGTAATGTTGTGATAGAAAAGAAATTCGGTGCACCTCAGGTTACAAAAGATGGTGTTACCGTTGCAAAAGAAATTGAATTAAAAGATCCCTTTGAAAACATGGGAGCTCAACTTCTTCGTGAAGTAGCATCTAAAACATCCGACAATGCAGGTGATGGTACTACCACCGCAACTGTTTTGGCTCAGGCTATTATTAATATCGGAATCAAAAATGTTACAGCCGGTGCCAATCCAATGGAATTGAAACGCGGTATTGATAAGGCAGTTGCAAGTGTTGTAGCAAGCTTAAGAAAAATGTCTAAAGAAGTTGGTGACGATTACAATAAAATTGAGCAAGTAGCTCGCGTATCTGCCAACAACGATGGCGAAATAGGGAAACTTATCGCCGAAGCAATGAAAAAGGTTAGCAAAGAAGGTGTCATTACCGTTGAAGAAGCTAAAGGAATTGAAACCACAGTGGATGTTGTTGAAGGTATGCAATTCGATCGCGGATACATTTCTCCTTACTTTGTTACCAACACTGAAAAAATGGAAGCTGTAATGGACAATCCTTATATTTTAATCCACGATAAGAAAATATCGAATATGAAGGAATTTTTGCCCATACTCGAAGCTACAGTTCAAACAGGACGTCCATTGGTGATTATTGCTGAAGATATAGAAGGCGAAGCATTAGCAACATTAGTATTAAATAAACTTCGTGGTTCTATTAGAGTATTAGCAGTAAAAGCTCCCGGATTCGGTGATCGTAGAAAAGAAATGCTCGAAGATATTGCTATCTTAACCGGTGGAACAGTGATAACCGAAGAACGCGGATTTAAACTCGAAAACACTACCATCGATATGTTGGGTACAGCCGAAAAAGTGATCGTTGACAAAGACAACACAACCATTGTAAACGGAAACGGAAAGAAAGAAGACATCACTGCTCGTATCAATCAAATTAAAGCTCAAATTCAAAACACAACTTCGCAATACGATAAAGAAAAATTACAAGAACGTTTGGCAAAACTTAGCGGTGGTGTTGCTGTTTTATATATTGGTGCTGCTACCGAAGTAGAAATGAAGGAAAAGAAAGACCGCGTTGACGATGCTCTGCATGCAACCCGTGCTGCTGTTGAAGAAGGTATTGTTCCAGGTGGTGGTGTTGCTTATATTCGTGCTATTAGCGATTTAGAAAATCTTAAAGGCGAAACCGAAGACGAACAAACCGGTATCGATATTATTAAACGTGCTTTAGAAGAACCATTACGTCAAATTTCTGCTAATGCAGGTTTAGAAGGTTCTGTGATTGTAAATAAAGTAAAAGAAGGCAAAGCAGACTTTGGGTATAATGCTCAAAACGAAAAATTCGAAAACTTGTATAAAGCCGGTGTTATTGACCCGACAAAAGTTTCGAGAATTGCATTAGAAAATGCAGCATCGGTGGCAAGTATCTTCTTGACAACTGAATGTGCAATATCGGAAATAAAAGAAGAAAAGCCTGCAATGCCTGCTGCTCCTGATATGGGCGGTATGTATTAATAGTTGCTTTTATGAAAATAAAAAAGCCCGCGAAATTCGTGGGCTTTTTTATTTCATAATTACCAATATGTTGTTTTGAAAAGACAGTGTTTTCGTATATTTTGATGTTGTTGAGGTCTATCCGTTAATGCCCATTGCTCTTTTGAGTTGATCTATGTTTGAATTCCAAAGCATAATGTTTTCGTTGCGTTCATGAGGATCGGTAAAATCAGTGATTTTAAGTATGGTGGAATTGTCGTTTTGGTTTGAAGAGATAGAGAATTCTACAAAATAGTTGTTATTGCTTTCGATATCCTCTAACCAAGCATATTTAAAAAACTTACATTCTTTTTGTGCTAAAATTTTTGCTTCGAAGTTTTCTTTTGACCAAACAAAAGTCAGGTTGTCTTTTTGAATATTAACTCTGTCGGCAAACCACTTAGATAACCCTTCTTCCGTTGAAATAAGTTGATACAGTAATTTTGGAGAAACAGGTAAAACAAATTCTAATTCGTACTGTTCTTTCATGTGTTTGTTAGATTAAAAAAGGACGTAAAGATAATACTATTTATTTGATTACCAAAAAAATCTATTTGTATTTTGAATGGATTACGGCTTTTTGGGAATGATTTCAAGTATTACATTACCTGCATTTTGTAAAGTGGTTAATCTAACTATTATCTTAGTCCCTATGCTTTGGGTATTGCAGCTAGATGAAGCACTTAAGATAAGATATTCGTAAAACTTGTCGTTTATTCCGTTGTTTAATTGCATTTGTGCTCTATAGCATCCTTGATTTAAGCAATCTTTAATCATTTTATTAAACTCTTCCCATTTTTGAGTAGCATCCGTTTTATTTCCTTTATAATAGGTACCTGAATATCCTTTTTCACTGTGAATCGAAACAGTTGTTAGTTCTTTGATGGGAAGTGTGCAGTAAAATTCATCTTGAATGTATGCACTAACTTTATCGCCTTTAATATTTTCAAAATGGTTTCCTGCTGCATTGATAATTTCCTGAAAGGTATTGCAAAATGAATAAGGTTCTTCGATTTTAAAATCTTCGAATTGTGCTTCTTCGATAAAACGATCGTTTTCCCATTTGCCTTTTTCTTTATATGTAGCTGAATACCATTGAGTACCAAGTCCGTTGCGTTTGCCTTCTTTAAATTCACCTATGTATTTTGTGCCATCTGTGCGTTCGAATTTGCCTATTCCCTCGTATTTGTCATTTTTAAAATATCCGGTATAAACATTGCCTCTACTGTCGGTAAGTTTTCCAAAACCTTCCATGTGGTTGTTGACAAATTCTCCGACATAAACACTTCCGTCTTTAAAATTGAAAGTGCCTTTGCCGGTATTGCAGTTTCCGGAGATACATCCTATTTGATTTTGACTGAATACGTTTAAGCTTATGATGGAGAAAAATAAAAAAAGTGTTTTCATAGAATATTTAAATTTTAGCAAACTTAATAATTAAACTTCAATTCCCATTACAGTAATATCATCTACCTGTTCTATTTTTTTCATCCATTCTTTGATGGTCTGTTCTAAAATGCTTTTTATTTCACCCATGTTTTGGTTGCTATTGTATATGAGGAGTTCTTTGAATTGTTTATACATAAATTTTTTGCCTTTTGGTCCGCCAAATTGGTCGGCATATCCATCGCTAAACAAAAATATTTTATCGTGTTTATTTAATTTTATTGTTTGAAGAGTAAAGGCTGCCATGTTTTCGTGAAATCCAATGGGCATTTTGTCGGGCTTTAACTCTAAAAGCGTGAATTCATTTTCTAATCGCTCTTTTTTTTCATGAGTACTCTCCTCAACTTCAGACTTCTTTATGATGTATATTGGATTATTGGCACCGGCAAATTGCAGTTCAAGGGTGTTTAGGTTAATGGAAATCAAAGAAATGTCCATACCGTCTTTGTGAATTGAGTCATTTGATTGTTTAAGCGATCGAATAATTTCTTTACGCATTTTTTTCAAAATTAAATCGGGTTGGGTAATGTATTCTTTTTGAACTATTTCTTTTAAAAAAGCAATACCAAGCATGCTCATAAATGCACCTGGAACGCCATGCCCTGTACAATCGGCAACGGTTACAATAAGTTGATTGTCAATTTTGGCTGTCCAATAAAAATCGCCCGAAACGATATCTCTTGGTTTAAACAAAACGAAATACGATAAATTTAATTCATCGAAAATGCTGAGTGTAGGGAGTATTGCTTCTTGAATTTGTTGTGCATACCGAATACTACTTGTTAGTTCGTTATGAGTTATTTCAATTTCATGTTTTTGTTCTTGCAATAAATTGCGTTGGCTTTCAATTTCATCGCGTTGATTTTTTATTTCAATGTTTTGTTGATTCAATTCATCGTTCTTTGCTCTAATTTCAAAAGTTGCTTTTTCAATTTCACTTTCGAGGTATTTTTGCCTTTTTATAAGGGTTGCAACTCTGATTTTGTAAAAAATAAAAAAGCTAAGAATTACCATAAGAATCATGAGAAAATAAAACCACCATTCGTTCCACCAAGGTTTTAATATAGTGAAGTGATATTGAAAAAGTTTATCCGAAACAAATTGGTCTTCGTTCATGGTTTTAATTTCTAAGCAATAATTACCGGGAGGAAGATTAGAGTATGTTATTTTGCTTTGTTTGGTAAAGGGACTGAATTTTTTTTCTAAGCCTTTTAATCGATATGAAATTTTGCAAAGTTCAGGGAAATGTAGGTATATCAGGTTAATATTAAATGTAAGATGATTATAATTGTGTTCAAAAATAGGATTTTGTGGAACTTTAGTTGTGAAGTTATTAAACTGAATTGTACCATTTCTTTTTTCTTTATCCCAATCAATTGCTTTGTATTGAAAATCGATTGAACGAATGCTAACAACTGGTGTTTGTATATTTTGAATTAAATTTTTGTGTTTAAAGCAAATAATACCCTGTGATGTGCCAATCCATATTACACCCTGATTATCGTAAAAAATGGAGTTTGATAAGCAATTAAAAGCAGGGAAACCGTTGAAACTATTATAATACTTTACATGATAGTTCAGAAAAGACACATTTGTTTTTTGAGGTGTAAGCCTCAATAACCCATTCCATAATCCGATGTAGATGGAACCATCGGGAGTTTTCAACAACGATTCAATGTGGTCTGTTGTTTTTGAGTCGAAATATTTGAATGGTATAAAATTGTTTCCTTTTTTTACTAATAGCCCTTTACTATTTGTTCCAACCCAAAGTTGCCCCTTTGTATCGGCTAATATTGTTTTAATGTTTTTTCCATATTCTTTTGGTAACTTTTCAAGGCTAAGTTGTTGATTGAAAAAACGAAACAATCCTTCGTCTGTTGCAATATAGATTGTATCATGTAATTCTGTAAATTGATTGACATAAGAGGGTCTAACATTTTTTGATACGTTAAACCAATATAACGAATCGTTTTTTAAATAGCCGAAACCGTATCCGTATGAGCCAATCCATAAACGTTTTTTGTGATCGAGGTAGAGGCTCAAAATGTAGTTAGATGGTAAACCTTCGAAATTAGAAAATTGGTATAATTTTCCGTTTACAAAATGAATAATGCCATTTCCGGATGTCGCAGCCCACCATTCTTTATTATTTATTTTTTGTAATGCTAAAATATAATTGTTAGGCAATCCTTGTTTATTAGAGAATTGATAAACGGAATCGTTTTTTATTGTAAGCAATCCTTGCCCCGAAACTGAAATTAACAAATGATCTTCGGTTGTTAAAAATGCTTTTGCAATATATCCTTGTAAGTTTGATTTTTCATTATACGAAACAAAAGGGCTATTTATGATTTTTGAAATTCCGCCACCATATGATCCGATCCAAATGTTTCCATGCTTGTCTTTACAAGAAGCTAATAATATGTCGTTTGACAATCCATTTTTTTGATTTATTGTTGTGATATTAAACTCATCAAGAATTTGTAATCCTCCACCTGATGTATTAATTAGAAGTTGACGGTCATTAGTGGTGTTAATACTGCTAATTAAATCGTAAACAGGTAGTTTATTGATTTTATAAAACGAATCGTTTTCAAAGTAACATAAACCTCCGCCATATGTTCCAACCCAAATTTTTCCGTTCCATTCGTTAATGGAGATGGCTTTGTTGTGGCTTAAACCATGATTGTTGTTATAATTTTTAATTTTATTGTTTTCGATCATCGAAATGCCCCATCCATCGCTTCCTGCCCAAATTCTGTTTTTAGAATCGCAGTAAACAGAACGGATAAGATTAGAACAAAGACCACTGTTTTTGCTAATCGTTTTAAATTTTTTCCCATCATATTTACAAAGACCCACTTTTTCAATAGCAAACCACATATTATTATTATTGTCTTCAGCGATGTCCCATACAAATTTTCCGGGAAATCCTTTTTCTGTTGTAAAAAGATGCCATCTTTCGTTTTCATAATAAGCGACTCCATTTTCGTATGTGGCAATCCAAATGCGACCTTTATGGTCTTCGAAAATTTTTTGAATGTAATTTGATGGAATGCCGTCATGCTGCGTAAAGGAATGAAAACTTTCGCCGTCATAATACCCGCAACCACTACCATTGGTCCCAAACCAAAGTTTGCCTTCCTTGTCAATAAAAAGTGTAGTAATGTATAAATTTGGCAGGCCGTCGCTGATAGTATAGTTTTTAATTACATATTGTGGATTTAGGGTATAAAAATCGGGCTTTGTTAAATTAAAAAACTTAGGTTTGCCAAGAATAATCGTGTCAATTTTTGTTTGAGCTTTTAAGCATATATTGAAAAGTATAAAAATAACAATCCAAGAGAGAACAATTATTCTAGCGTATTTTTTTCGTTTATTGTTTTTTGGGCACATGTATCAAAATTTAATAACCATTGCATTTACTCCATATATTGCTCGTTTTCAATGTAATATATTTTCTGCAAATATCTGTGTTTTTTTTAATACTTGCAAATAAAGATTTTTAAATATCAACTTAATTTGAGCAGTATTAAAGTAGAATTTTGGCAATGGTACAAAAAAAAGAGGCTGCCTTATTTTAGACAGCCTCTCCTTTAGATTATTCATGCAATTTAATTTCCATTTCTGCAATCAGATACCCTTTGGGTATGGATTGTCCCTCCTTTACATTAATTTTTTTAATTATACCGGAGTAAGGAACAGTAATAATGTTCTTCATCTTCATTGCTTCAAGGATGATGAGCTTATCGCCTTCATTTACCTTATCTCCTTCCGATACAAAAATTTTACTAATTGTTCCGGGTATAATTGCATTAATGAGCGAAGGGTCTGTTGCTTTCCAAGGCTTATGATTTGTATATTTCTTGGTATAGAGCGTTTTATACTTGCCTTCATCAATAACAAATGTTTTGATGAGTTCGCTCGATTTATTTTCTTTTTTAGTAGTTTCTTTCTTTGCCATAATAGTAAAATTTAAGTTTAGAACGGAGGAACTCCATGTTTTTTGTGTGGATTGGTATTAACTTTTTCTTTAGAAACTTCAATGGCATGAACTAAAAGTTTACGGGTTTCTTTTGGCTCAATCACTGCATCAACATAACCTTTTGCTGCTGCAACGTATGGATTTGCAAATTTTTCTTTGTATTCTTTAACTTTTTGTTTGCGCATTGCTTCGGGATCAGCTGCCTCTACTATTTCTTTACGGAAAATAATGTTTGCAGCTCCTTCCGGACCCATTACGGCTATTTCGGCACTTGGCCAAGCAAAAACAAAGTCGGCACGTAAGTGACGCGAACCCATGGCTATATATCCACCGCCGTATGCTTTTCTTAAAATTACAGTGATTTTTGGCACGGTTGCTTCGCTATATGCATATAGCAATTTAGCTCCATGGCGAATAACTCCCGAGTGTTCTTGATCAACTCCGGGTAAATATCCCGGTAAATCGACAAAAGTAATGATTGGAATATTGAAAGCATCGCAGAAACGAATAAAGCGAGCCGCCTTATCAGAAGAGTCAACATCTAATACTCCGGCAAGGAACAACGGTTGGTTTGCTACCAAACCAATAGTTTCACCATTCATTCTTGCAAAGCCAATCACAATGTTTTGAGCCCAGAATTCTTGAATTTCAAAGAAATCGCTGTCGTCAACTACAGCGCGAATTACATCGCGTACATCGTAAGGTAGTTTTGGATCGCCCGGAACAATCTTTTCTACATTAAATTCTTTATGAGGTTCTTTGGGTTTAAAAGGTAATGCTCTACGGCTATTATTCCAAGGAATAAATGTTATCAGCTTTTTGATTTGCTCAAAGCATTCGTGTTCGCTTGTTGCAAAGAAATGAGCGTTACCGGTTAATTCGGCATGAACGCGGGCACCGCCTAAGTCTTCCATGCTGATTTCTTCGCCTAAAACGGTTTTAATAACTTCCGGACCAGTGATGAACAATTTGGAAATATTATCTACTACAAATACAAAATCGGTTAATGCAGGTGAATATACAGCACCTCCTGCACAAGGACCAAGGATAACCGAAATTTGAGGTATAACACCCGAAGCTAATGTATTGCGGAAAAATATTTCGCCATAACCTGCCAACGAGTTTACTCCTTCTTGGATACGTGCACCACCGCTATCGTTGATTCCAATTAGTGGAATACGAAGTTTTAATGCATGGTCCATGATTTTGGTTATTTTTCGAGCGTGCATTAAACCTAACGAACCACCGGCTACGGTAAAGTCTTGAGCAAAAATACAAACGGGTGAACCAAAAATAGTACCGGTACCGGTAATTACACCATCGCCATATAATACTTTACTGCTCATGTCAAAATCGCGAGCTTCGTGCTCTACAAATAAATCGTATTCTTGGAAAGAATCTTTATCTAATATGGATAAAACACGCTCACGAGCCGTTAATTTTCCCATTGATAATTGCTTTTCAATGGCTTTTTCGCCTCCTCCTTGAAGATATTGCTCTCTTTTGCGAAGGAGTTCTAATGTTTTACTACGTAATGACATATTTTTTTGTTTTTAATTTGAACGGACAAAAATACGTTATTTATCAATTCGTAAATATGTTTTTTATCAACAATCTAAGTGTTGAAATATTAGTCTGTTATGGATTTTAGTAAAAGTAAACACAAGAAATTCAGCGAGTTGTTTGTAAAACACATTATGTTTTAAGCGTGATGGAAGTAAACTTGAAAACGATCATTGCCAATAAATTCTTCGTAATAGGCTGTATTATTAATTATGGGAGCTTTAATCCCGTTATTAAAAGAAACATTTCCGGTAATGACTCTTGCTTCGTCCCAGATATTATTATCAATAAACGATTGCAACGTTTTACGACCTCCTTCGACTAAAATAGATATTATTTTGCGTTCGTACAATTTATTTAAAACTTGTTCTATAAATTCATCGGTGTTTTCAATTTTAATCACTTCTGCATTTATTTCATTTTCATGTTTTGTGCTGAAAATTATGCTTGGGGCTTCACTGTCAAGTATTCTTGACTCCTTTGGAAAGGATTCTTCGTTTTTTAATACGATTCTAACTGGGTTCTTACCGGCCCATAATCTGTTTGTGAGCTGAGGATTGTCGTTTATAATAGTATTAGCTCCTACCAGTATTCCCATTTCTTCGCTTCGCCATTTATGAACCAAAATTTTATTATACGAGCTGCTTATCCAGTGTATTTCAGGTGTTTTGCAATTTCGTTCATAATCTATAAAGCCATCTTTACTTTGTGCCCATTTCAGAATTATGTATGGGCGTTTTTTTTCGAAAAAAGTAAAAAAACGTCTGTTTAAAAAACGGTATTCTTTTTCTAATATCCCTGTTTTTACTTTTATTCCTGCATCTTTCATTTTTTGAATGCCTTTTCCCGCCACGAGTGGATTGGGGTCTATACTTGCAACCACCACACGGGGAATTTTCAATTGTATAATGGTATCGGCACAGGGTGGTGTTTTGCCAAAATGCGAACAAGGCTCAAGGGTTACGTATAGTGTTGACGATTTAAGTAATTCGCGATTTTTTACACTATTTATTGCAACAATTTCTGCGTGTGGTCCTCCGAATTTATAATGGTAGCCTTCGCCAATTATTTTTTCGTTATGAACGATAACACAGCCAACAAGCGGGTTTGGTGAAACATGACCAAGCCCTTGTGAAGCTAATTCAATAGCTCTCTGCATATACATTTGTTCGTTCATGGTCTTTTTTATTTGGTTGTAAAGTTGTGTTTTTTTTCTTAAACTAAGAATGAGTGAAATTTATTTTGAACAAATTTAGAAAAACATTTCTCAAAACGTAAAAAAAATGTATTTTTGTAAAAAATTAAAACCTTTGTTATGAGAAAATGGAGTCTTATTTTAGCTTTTGTGTTTTTAACAAGTTTACTTTTTTCGCAAGAAAAATTTAGCGGCGGTGTATATGTTTCACCTCAAATTAGTTGGTTTAAGCCCGATAATAAGCAAGTTCAAAAAGAAAAAGGTAGAATGAGTTTTGGCTTTGGCTTAACCAGTGATATTGCTTTAACCAATGCTTTTTCGTTGAATTTAGGATTGGGTTTTAATAATGCCGGTGGTAGTTTAAAGTACCTCGACTCAATACCAAAAATCGAAACCGTTGATTCGACTTATACAAATATTAAAGCAAACACTGTGCTGAAATACAAATTGCAATATATTGAGTTGCCAATTTCTATTAAGGGCAAGACCAAAGAAATAGGTTATATATCGTATTTTCTTAAATTTGGTATAAGTCCGTTGATTCGATATAAAGCACGTGCCGATGTTACGGTTGACTCAAATGACGATTTGAAAAACGAAGTTCGCGCAGTTTCGTTTGCATATCATATAGGAGGTGGTATAACTTATTCGTTAAAAGGGGATACTAAACTGTTAATTGAAGCTGTTTTTAAAAATGGTTTATCTGATATTGAAAAAATTGAAAACTATAAAAACAAAGATTATAAAAACATACTTAATATTTTAGAAATCAGAGCAGGAATTGTATTCTAACATAAAGACATGAAAATTACGCTTTGCCAACTTAATTATATCGTTGGCAATATAGAAGGAAATGCTCTAAAAATAATTGAGCATATACAACAAGCTAAGTCTGAGAAATCAGACTTAATTGTTTTTTCGGAGTTAGCCATATGTGGATATCCACCTTACGATTTATTGTTTAACTCTTCCTTTGTTCAACAGTCTATAGGTGCAATAAAAGAAATTGCAAATCATTGCGTTGGAATAGCTGCTGTTGTTGGAGGAGTCGATTTTAATTATGGCGATGGAAAAAGCCTTTATAATGCTGCATATGTGCTTAATAATGGCAAAATACAACATGTTTATCGCAAAGCATTGTTGCCGACGTATGATGTTTTTGATGAAGCAAGATATTTTGAGCCCTCATATGAACCACTAATTTTTACGCATAAAGGGAAAAGAATTGCCATTACGATATGCGAAGATTTGTGGTTGCCGCAAATTGATATTCATCCGGCTCCGGGAAAGCCTAAGTATCAGTACGATTTAATTTCTTCAAACAATGCTTTAACCCCCGATTTTGTTATAAATATTGCAGCATCACCTTTTTCTGTGTTTCAACATTCGTATCGCTACGAATTGTTAAATAAAGTTTTTGAGCAGTTCAATTGCCCTCTTGTTTATGTAAATCAAATAGGTTCAAATACCGATTTAATTTTTGATGGTGGTTCGGTTGTGTATAACAAAAAAGGTGAAAAATATTTTTTGCCATTTTTTCAAGAAAGCCATAGCACAATAGACCTCGATACAATTTCCGCCAAGGGTGATGTCTTTCAACAAACAGCGTCGCTTTATGAGGCATTAATTCTGGGAATTCAAGATTATTTTATTAAAAACAACTTTAAAAAAGCGGTGCTAGGTTTGTCCGGTGGAATTGACAGTGCAGTTGTTGCCGTTTTGGCGGCTCATGCTTTAGGAAACGAAAACGTTCATTGTTTGTTAATGCCATCACGTTTTTCATCGCAACATTCCATTGACGATGCAGTGGAGTTATGCAAACGAAATAATCTGTCGTACCATATTATTCCAATTGAACAGCCTTTCCGTTCATTTGAACAATCATTATCTTCCGTTTTTGAGGGAAAGGAAAACGATGTTACCGAAGAAAATATTCAGGCGCGTGTTCGGGCAATTTATCTCATGGCATACTCCAATAAATTTGGCAATATACTGCTCAATACATCCAATAAAAGTGAAATGGCAGTAGGATATGGTACTTTATATGGTGATATGTGCGGTGCCATATCGGTTTTGGGTGATGTTTATAAAACACAAGTTTATCAATTAGCTCATTTTCTAAACACACAAAACGAATTAATTCCGATTCATATTATTCAAAAACCACCATCGGCTGAATTGCGACCGAATCAAAAAGACAGCGACTCCTTACCCGAATACGATTTATTGGATAATTTATTGTATCATATAATCGAAATGCAACTCACTATACCCGATTTAATAAATATGGGTTTTAGCGAAGATGTTGTAAAAAAAGTATATCGTTTAGTCCAAAACAATGAATATAAACGATATCAAGCCCCTCCCGTATTACGTGTTTCGAGCAAAGCATTCGGTTATGGACGAAGAATTCCGTTAGTAAAGAAATTTTAAAAAGTAAAGTATGCGTTTATTAAAAGATATTATCATAGCCATTGACGGATATAGCTCGTGTGGAAAAAGTACACTTGCCCGTAATTTAGCTAAATGCTTAGGATATAGGCATATCGATACCGGTGCTATGTACAGGGCTATTACGCTATATTGTTTGGAGAATAATTATATTAAAAATAATGAAATAAATATAGATTTGTTATTACCAAAGCTCGAACAATTGAATATTGATTTTAAATATAACGAAAAACAAGGAATAAACGAAATATATCTTAATAATCGCTCTGTAGAATCGTTGATTCGTGAACCTGTAGTTTCTGATCATGCAAGCATTGTAAGTAAAATACCACAAGTTCGTGCTTTATTGGTAAGGTTGCAACAAAAAATGGGCGAAAAAAAACGTATAGTAATGGATGGTCGCGATATTGGTACTGTTGTATTTCCCAATGCCGATATTAAATTTTTTATGACTGCAAAGCCTGAAATTAGAGCCCAAAGAAGATACAAAGAATTGGTTGAAAATGGAATAACGATTACACTGGATGAAGTTTCCAAAAACATTGAAGAAAGAGATTATCTGGATACTCATCGCAGCATTAGTCCATTGGTACAAGCAAACGATGCTATTGTGATAGATAATAGTTTTCTTACAAAAGAACAACAATTTAATCAGGTATTGGAAGTGTTAAAAGCCAAATTCCCATATGAAAATTGAAATAGATCAGCATAGTGGATTTTGCTTTGGAGTGGTTTATGCAATTGAGAAAGCCGAAAAGATTTTATCTATGGGTAAACCGCTCTATTGTCTAGGCGATTTGGTTCATAATAATCAGGAAATGCATCGACTTGAATCAAAAGGACTTGTTACCATAACCCACGATGAGTTTAAAAAAATGAAAAACGTTACGGTGCTAATACGTGCTCATGGCGAACCTCCCGAAACATACAAAATCGCCAAAGAAAATAATATAGAGTTGATAGATGCCACATGTCCTGTTGTGTTACGTCTTCAAAAGCGCGTTAAAGAAGCATATAATCAATCAGATCCAAAGCAAATTGTCATTTTTGGCAAAGAAGGACACGCCGAAGTAAATGGTTTAGTGGGGCAGGTTAGTGGAAATGCCATTGTAGTAAACACGATTGATGAACTTGATAAAATAAATTTGAAACAGCCGGTTACAGTTTTCTCGCAAACAACTCAAAGTCCTCAAAAATATAAACTTCTTATTGATGAGTTGAAAAAGCGGATGGAAGCGTTGGGAACGTTAACTCTTTTAAGTTATACCAATTCAATATGCCGGCAAGTTTCTTCGAGAGATAAGGAACTTCGTGTTTTTGCTGCCTCGCACCAAGTAGTGTTGTTTGTGAGTGGTAAGCAAAGCTCAAATGGAAAAGCGTTGTACGAGGTTTGCAAATCAGTAAACGAGCGTTCGTATTTTATTTCAGAAAAAACGGAAATTAATGCAGCATGGTTTAAAGATGCAAAAACGGTTGGTGTTTGTGGTGCAACTTCCACTCCCATGTGGTTAATGGAGCAAATAGCCGAATACGTCAAAAAAATTGTAAAATAGCCGAAATTAATGTAATTTTATAAAAATATTTTATATGTCAAAGCAAATAAGGTCCATAGGTGTTTTAACTTCGGGTGGCGATGCTCCCGGAATGAATGCTGCTGTTAGAGCGGTAGTAAGAACAGCTATTTTTAATGATATTAAAGTTTATGGAATTCGGCACGGTTATCATGGATTGATCAACGATCAAATTCATGAAATGAAATCACACGATGTGGCTTCTATTATTCAGCGTGGTGGAACTATTTTGAAAACTGCACGCAGCAAAGAGTTTATGACCGAAGAAGGTATGCATCAAGCATACGAAAACGTTAAAAAACATGGTATTGATGCATTGGTTATAATTGGTGGTGATGGTTCGTTTAGGGGAGCCACAGCTTTTGGTCAACGTTACGATATTCCCATGGTGGGTTTGCCCGGTACCATCGATAACGACATTTATGGTACAGATGTTACCATTGGTTATGACACTGCCTTAAACACAGTGATCGAAGCAGTTGATAAAATTCGCGATACGGCCAGTTCGCACGATCGTATGTTTTTTGTCGAAGTTATGGGACGTGATGCAGGATTCTTAACACTTAGAGCCGGCTTAGCATGCGGTGCCGAAGCTATTTTAATACCCGAAGTTGAAAGCGATATTACAAAATTTATAGATTTTTTAGAAAACGGACATCGTCGAAAGAAATCGAGCAATATTATTCTTGTAGCCGAAGGTGAAAAAGAAGGAGGGGCATTTGAAGTTGTTAAAAAATTACAACCATACTTGCAGGGTTACGATGTTCGGGTTTCTATCTTGGGACATATTCAGCGTGGCGGTTCGCCATCAGCATACGACCGTTTTATTTCGACCAAAATGGGTGTTCATTCTGTTCAGGCTTTGATAAACGGCCATTTTGGAGTGATGATTGGCATACAAAACGAAAAAATTGTACATGTGCCCATAGAAAAGGCCATTAAATTGCATAAAACCGTCGATTTAGACGAGGTGAAAATGATTGATATTTTGAATGTATAAGAGTGAGAATTGAACTTCTATTATTGATTGAATAAATGGCTGAAAATTTATATGTAAATGTAATTTTACCGCTACGTCTCGAGGGGGCTTTTACGTATGAAGTTCCCAACGAGTGGAAGGTACAGGCTGAGGTTGGAAAAAGAGCAGTTGTACAATTTGGTAAAAGAAAAATTTATACAGCCATTATCATTTCAGTTCACAAAGAACCTCCTGCTTATGAAACAAAATCAATTTTGTCTATTCTCGACGATAAACCTATTGTTACAGCGAACCAATTGCTTTTGTGGGAATGGATAAGCAGGTATTATTTATGCACTTTAGGTGAGGTAATGAAGGCAGCATTGCCAACCGGTTTAAAGCTCGAAAGCGAATCGGTCGTATTCCCCGGATTATTGTTCGATGAATACGAGCCTGCAAACGACGATGAATTGCGAATTAAAAATTTATTAGCCGAAAAAGAATCGGTCGTTTTAAGCGAAATTCAATCATTGCTCGAAAAAAAAAATATTCAATCCATAATTCATAAATTACTTCAAAATCAATGTGTTCAAATAGAAGAATCGTTGGCTCAACGCTATGTCCCGAAACGTGTTGAATTTATTGATTTAGCTCTTTCCATCGAAAGTGAAGAGCATTTAAATAATCTATTTCAACAATTGCAACGAGCACCTAAACAGTCGGATGTCTTACTTGCTTTCTTCAGCTTAAATAAAAGTCGTTTCGATATTACGGTACCCATAAAAAAAGAAGAGCTGCTAAAAACAGCAAAAGACGAGGGAGGGGCGTTAAAAAAATTAATCGAAAAAGGTGTTCTAAAATCCGTTTTTTTTGAAGAAAGTCGTGTGTTTGCGAAACTTCGCGAAATTAAGTTAGAAAAAAATCCTTTAAACTCCTTGCAGGAAGAAGCCTTTTTTTCAATTCAAAAACAATTGGAAGAAAAGCAAGTGGTATTGTTGCATGGAATAACATCGAGCGGGAAAACAGAGATTTATATTCATTTAATTGAAGAAGTATTACGGCGAGGGAAACAAGTGTTGTATCTTTTGCCCGAAATTGCTCTTACTTCGCAAATGGTACATCGTCTTTGTAAGGCGTTAGGGAATCGGGTTGCAGTATATCATAGTAAATACAGCGACAATGAACGTACTGAACTTTATCTGCATTTAGCAACGGCAAAAGAACCTGTTTCAGTTATTTTAGGAGTTCGTTCTTCGATTTTTTTACCTTTTAAGAATTTAGGTTTAATCATAGTTGACGAAGAACACGAAGCCTCGTATAAGCAGCAATCGCCGGAACCATATTATAATGCACGCGATGCAGCAGTTATTTTAGCTATGCAGACAGGTGCTAAGGTTGTAATGGGTTCGGCAACGCCTTCTATTGAATCTTATTACAATGCCAAAACCGGGAAATATGGTTTTGTTGAGCTTTTGCAACGATTCCACCAGGCCGAAGTTCCACAAATAAGCATTATTGATATGAAAGATGAGCGTAAAAAAAGACGCGTTCGTCAGCATTATTATTCTGACCTATTGCTAAAAGAGCTGATACAAACCAAAGAACGAGGTAAGCAAGCCATTATTTTTCAAAACAGGCGGGGTTATTCGCCATATCTTGAATGCGAAGAGTGCGGCTGGGTGCCCGGTTGCGTGAATTGTGATGTAAAATTGACGTATCATAAAACTTTTAACAAATTGGTTTGCCATTATTGCGGCTATTCCATTTCAATTCCCGGAGAATGTAAAGAATGCAAAATGCCGGCATTAAAAATAAAAGGAATTGGCACAGAACGTATAGAAGATGAGTTGCCAATGTTTGTGTCCGGATTACGTATGGCTCGCATGGATCTGGATACAACCAGAACAAAAAATAAAATTGAAAAATTGTTTGAAAGTATTGAAAATAAAGAAATAGATGTTTTGGTAGGAACTCAAATGGTTACCAAAGGATTGGATTTTGAAAACATTGAACTTATAGGAATTATTGATGCGGATACGATGTTGAATTTTCCCGATTTTCGCTCGAACGAGCGAAGTTTTCAGCTTTTTACACAAGTTTCCGGCAGAGCAGGCAGGCGAAACCATCAAGGGCTTGTAATGATACAAACATCGCAACCAAAACATCCTGTTTTGATGTTTTTATTGCAAAACGATTATAAGGGCTTTGTGCAATGGCAATTAGAAGAGCGTAAAAAATTCAACTATCCGCCATTTGTACGCATCGTTAAAATTGAATTGAAAAACAAAGATCTATCCCAAGTTAGAGAAATCTCTAAAAAGTTGGCTTTTGAATTACGAAAAATAAAATCGATGGAGGTGTTGGGGCCACAAGCACCCATTATTGGCAAGATACAGAATTATTATATTATGGAATTGTGGCTAAAACTTAATAGAAATAATGACGCCCTAAAACAACGGGATGAAGTTTATGCAACCATTCATCGTTTTTTTTCCGTTCCGGAATTGAGATATTTTAAATGGTCGGCAGATGTAGATCCGATGTGATATCAGAAAAAGAACAATTTAATCATAGAATAAAAAATAAAACAAAATACAATATCTTGCAAAAAATTACTATTTTTGCTTAAAAATTTGACTTATGAGAACAGTTTTTATTTCTTTAATGATTTGTGCATCAACATTATTGGGTTTTGCCCAAAAAACAGATGTTTTAACTAAATTAAATAAGCAATATTTCATTGAAAACAAAGGACAATGGAATAGCGATGTGCTGTATTTATGCCGTATGGGAGGCTTAGATGTATGGATTACAAAATATGGAGTTAATTATACTTTTTATAAAATAGAAAAAGATACAAAGGGTGCTAAAGAAAAAACGACTCTTATACCCGATAAATTTAATCACGAGGACATTGAAAACGGCACATTGCTTGGACATAGAGTATTGATGAAACTTCAAAATTATAATCCAAATCCTAAACGAGAAGGCAAACAAAAGCAGAATGGCTATTATAATTATTTTATTGGAAATGATCCAAGTAAACATGCTAATTATGTAAGCTTGTATAAAGAAGCAGTGATTAAAGATATTTATAACGGTATAGACCTACGCTATTATTTTGATAAAGGTAGTTTGCGATACGATTATATTGTACATCCCGAAGCTGATCCAAATCAAATAGCTTTTGCATTGGAAGGACAAAATAATGCATTTATTAAAGATGGTAATTTGTGTTTTTCAACTCGTTTTGGAGAAGTAATGATGGCAGAGTTGAGAACCTATCAAGGAAAAAATACTATACAAAGCCATTTTGAAAAGCAAGATAACATTTGGAAAATTGCCTTAGGAGAATATGATAAAACAAAAGACTTGATAATTGACCCTTTGATTTTTTCTACTTACATTGGTGGAAATGACAATGATTATATAAAAGGTATTGCTGTAGATAGCTTAAATGATGTATATATTACAGGTCAAACATACTCTACAGATTATGATATTACACCGGGCTCTTTTCAACAAGTATATCAAAATATTGATATATTTGTTACAAAATTAAATTCATTAGGAGATAGTTTAATATATTCTACATATGTAGGAGGATATACAACTGATGCATCATTGTCATTGGTTGTAGATGCATTGGGTAATGCCTATATAGCTGCTTATACTAATTCGTCGAATTTGTATATTACCAATGGTGCTTTTCAGTCAACAATCGAAGGTCCATTAGATGCATTTGTATTTAAATTGAATGCATTTGGTTCTGCAATAATTTATTCTACTTATATTGGTGGTTCAAACGGGGATTATGCTACTGATATAGCAATAGATTTATCCGGTAATGCTTATATTACAGGTCATACTAATTCAACTAATTATGATATAACTCCCAATTGTTATCAATCAACATTTGAAGGGATTGAAGATGTATTTATTACCAAGTTAAATTCAACGGGGACTAATTTAATTTATTCAACTTATATAGGGGGAAGTGGTGTAGATGAAGGCTTTGCTATTGCAATTGATAACGATGGTTATGCTTATATTACAGGTTATACTGAATCGACCAATTATGATGTAACGTCTCTTGCTTACCAAACATCTAATGGAGGGCAACAAGATGCATTTATGACCAAAATAAATACAACGGGCACAAGCTTAGTATATTCAACATACATTGGGGGAACAGGAAATGATGTAGCTTATGATATTGCTGCAACACCGGGTTTAGTTGCTTATATTACAGGATCTACAGAATCTTCAGATTTCGATGTAACAACCGGTGCTTTTCAAACATCCTTATCAGGAGGAGAAGATGCTTTTGTTACAAAAATAAGCACGTTATTTAAATGGCTTGTTTATTCTACTTATATTGGAGGAGGGAACTATGAGTATGGAAGAAGTATCAAGGTTGATAATTGTGGAAATGCATATATTTTAGGAAGTACATCATCAACTAATTATGATATTACACCAGATGCTTATCAAACAACGTGTCAAGGTTATGATGCTTTTATAACTAAGCTCAATCCAACCGCAACATCAATAATATATTCAACCTATATAGGTGGAGATAACTATGAAAACATATCTAATGTTGCTTTAGATAATGACAATAATGTTTATATTGTAGGATATACTCAATCCACAAATTTCGATACGACTGCTGGATCATATCAGACTCAATTTGAAGGAGGTCTTTATGATGGATTTATATCAAAACTTAATATACTTTCGGCTACTTTATTTTCTTCACAAGGTACGGATAATCAATCGGCATGTGTGAACTCTCCGATAACAAATATAACCTATAAAACAGAAGGAGTAACAAATGTAACCTTTAATGGTTTACCCAATGGTGTAAATGGTAATTTTTCTAATCAAACAATTTTAATAAGTGGAGTGCCTACTGTTGTGGGGACTTATAATTATACTATAACCATAACGGATGGTTGTAATACAAAAAATATAACAGGAACTATTACTGTTATGCCGCCAATAAGTGCTTCATTAGCATCAGCTGCTACAGATAATCAAACAATATGTATTTATACATCTTTAACTGACATAGTATATACAACAGCCGGAGTAAATAATGTTGTTTTTAGTGGTTTGCCTTCAGGAGTATATGGTGTTTTCAACGGTGATAGTATTATTATAAGTGGAATACCCAATGTTTCAGGTCCTTATAATTATAGTATAACTTTGACCGGACCATGTGGTACACAAACTTTAACAGGAGTTATTAATGTAACTCCGGAAAATCAAATAACATTAACATCCGGTGCAGGTTCTAATAATCAAACCGTTTGTATCAATACGTCTATTTCAAATATTATTTATACAATATCGGGGGCTTCTGGAGTAAATGTTAGCGGTCTACCTACCGGCGTAAGTGCAACGTTTGTGTCAGGTGTTTTAATTATTAGCGGAACACCAACAGAAGAAGGAGAATTTAGCTACATTGTAAACTTACAAGGAGCTTGTGGAAGTACTATGGGAACTATTACGGTTAATCCGAATAGCACCGTAACATTAAATTCTGCTGCCGGTACAGATAGTCAAACAGTTTGTATTAATACACCTATCAACAATATCATTTACACTACTTCTGGAGCCACTGGGGCTACTGTTAGTGGTTTGCCCGCAGGAGTTAATGCAACTTATGTTTCAGGGGTTATCTTAATCAGTGGTACCCCTACAGAAAGTGGAACATTTGAATACACTATTTCATTAACAGGAGGTTGTGGAAATATAACACAAATAGGTACAATTATAGTAAGTACCTGTAATAGTATAAATAACCCACAAACATCAACAAATTGGCAAATATATCCCAACCCCAATAATGGTCAATTTGTAATTGAAACAGTAGAACCCGGAGAATTTGAACTAATGGATGTAACAGGTAAAAAATGGAATACCTACAAAATTGAGAGCACAAGATGTGAGGTTATTGATAATTTGCCGGCAGGTGTTTACACAATAAGAAATGTTGAAAGTGGCATGGTGAAAAAAATGATAATTAAATAAATAAAAAGAGTTTAAAATAAAAAACCGACTCGAATGGCATGAGTGGTCGGAAGAAATTCCGATCACTTTTTTTATGATGCAAAGAATCGATCAGGTTGCCCGCCATATTCGAAAAGATATCATTGTTTTATTTTTTCTAATCCAAAAATGCATTACATTTGAGTTATAATAGTTAAAAATCAATTAAATGTCTTTTTAGATAGTGTCCCAAAAAGTGTGTAAAGTGTATCATAATTTTGTAAAAAAAAGTAA
>DAOOWN010000026.1:0-30951 GCA_035371305.1 Bacteroidales bacterium | reverse complement strand
TTACTTCACGGTATTTTGAAAACAATCAATCAAAATTTGGATACCGTCCTTTTACAAAAGCGGTTTACGCAGTTGAAGTAAGTGTTTTTGGTTCCAATGTGCATGTAAGTCACTTTATTAACATTATTTTGTATGCTTTGTTGTCATTTCTTGTTTTAATTTGGCTTAAACGTCTGTTTATAAACCAAACCGGAATTTTATTTATATGGGCGGTTTTGTTATTATGGCTTTTTCATCCTATACATACTGAAGTAGTTGCAAGTTTAAAAAATCGTGAAGAAATTCTATATTTACTTTTTGCGGTATGGTCTTCAATTCTTTTTCTTGATTATATCGAAAAGGGGAGCTTTTTTTACTTATTTTTTGCGTTGATATTATTTATTTCTTCTTATTTATCTAAGCAAAGTGCTATTTCGTTTGCTTTGGTACTACCCATTGTTTTTTATTTTAAATACTTAGCTCATTATAATCGAAAAGAATTAATGACAGCCGCCATTCTTAAAAATAAACTATTTTTAAGAATAATAATATCGTTAGTTACATTGTGGATTGCTACTTATATTATGTATAAATTACCCAACTGGCTATTTCCACCTGATGATTTAGAACTTTATTCGTTTGAAAACCCATTGCGATACAATCATGCATGGTCAGCACATTTTTCGATTGCATCATTAACCATGATCTATTATTTACGACTGTTACTATTTCCTCATCCGTTGTTATTTTATTATGGATTATATACTTTACCCGAAGTCAGTATGAGTGATGCTATTGTTTGGATTTCGGTCGTAGTTCATATTTTGATTTTAGTATTTTGCATATTAAAATGGAAAAAGAATAAGTATTTATTGTTTGGTTATTTGTTTTATTTAGCGGCTATTTTTCCCTTTTCAAATTATATGATTGAAATTAACGGCATTGTTGCCGATCGTTTTTTACATGGACCTTCCTTGGGTTTTGCCATTTTTATGGTTTCGGCCATTTTTTATTTCTTCAAAATACCACAAAACGAGGAAAAATTGAAATTGATACATAAAAATGCAAAATATTTATTCTTTGTTATTTTATTTCTTTATGCCGTAAAAACAATTAGCCGCAATAGTGATTGGAAAAATGAAATAACGTTATTTTCACGAGATATCGAATATTTAGATAATTCTGTTAAAGCAAACGATATTTTGGCTCAGACAATAATGGACAGGATAATGCACAATAATCCGCTTCAACATTCCTTTTTAGAATTAAAACCATCGTTGGACAGTGTATTGCGTTATTATAACAGAACATTGGAGTTGTTTCCCGAAAACGCCAAAGCACTAAATAATATTGCTAATCTTTACATTAATTTTTACAATCAGCCCGAAAAAGCATTGAAATATTTAGAAATGGCATACCGGTATAAGCCGGATAATTTTGAATTAACTTTTAATTTAGGAATGAGTTACGAAATGTTAAAAAACGATAGTTTAGCCATACACTATTATGTTAAAGCGTTGAATATGGACAAGCAATATCCCAAACTGTGGCAAAGTGTAATCAATCATTATTTTAAATATAATCAGATAGATAGTGCAAAGTACTACGCTGAAAATATGTTAAAATACGATAGTTTAACCGACATTCCTTTTGCTTCATTAGGCTATTATTATTTGTTGAAAAAAGACACTTCAACTGCCGTAACATATTGGGAACAAGGATTTCAGCGTAATCCTACCAATTACCAACGAGCATTAGTTTTAGCTCAATACTTTAATTACAAGAAAGATAGCATAAAAGCGAACTATTATTTTGAAAAGGCAAAAATGCTAAGAGGTTCTAATTAACGAATTTTAAAATGAAGCATTTTTTTATCTTCAATAAAACCTTCTAGAATATCGCCGATGTTAACGGGTCCTACACCGGCAGGAGTTCCGGTATAAATTAAATCTCCGGTTTTTAACGTAACAAAGTTTGAGACATGTGCTATTATTTCATCAATATTAAAAATCATATCCGACGATACACCTTGTTGAACAATATTCCCATTTATTTTTAACGAAAAATGAATTTTGTTCAGGTTTTCAAACTCGGTTTTGGGTATAAATGTACTAATGGCTGCCGCATTATCGAAAGCTTTTGCCATTTCCCACGGTAGTCCCTCTTTTATACATTTTTCCTGCAAATCGCGAGCTGTAAAGTCAACCCCCAAAGCAATAGCATCGTAATAACGATGAGCAAAGCGTGGTGAAATAGTTTTTCCGACCTTGCAAATTCTATAAACCAATTCTATTTCGTGGTGAATGTTTTTTGAGAATTCGGGAATAAAAAAAGGCTCATTGTTTCTGAGCAACGAAACATCGGGTTTGAAAAAGAATGTGGGTTCTTTTGGGGTTTCATGATTCAATTCTTTTATGTGCAAATGATAATTGCGAGCTACACAAATTATTTTCATTTGAATCTTATTTTTGATTCTCTCTTAAAAATATTTCCGTAATGATTTTTTTTGTATAAAGCGGAAAATCGGCATTTTGAAGCCATCCGTAATAACCGCTATCTTTTTTTAATACATCCGCTACGAGTTGTCCTTTGTATTTGCCAAAATTGAATACTTCTTCGTTCTTATCGTTATAAATAATGTGCCCATATAAATCGGCATGGCGATGATGAGCCGAAAATTGGCTCAGTTCTTTTATTGTATTGGGCAATTGAGGATAAAAGTCAAGTTGAGCTTTAAGAATCTCATACGTAGCAACGGTATCGGCTTCGGAACTATGTGCATTTTCAAGGTCTTTTTTGCAATAAAATTTATAGGCAGCCGATAGGTTTCGTTGTTCCATTTTATGGAAAATGACTTGTACATCGATAATGTTGCGGTTTTTCATGCTAAAATCAATATTGCAACGTAGAAATTCTTCGGCAAGGAGTGGTATATCGAATTTTAGTGCATTAAATCCGGCAATATCAGCACCTTCAAAATGTTGATATATTGTATGGGCTAATTCTTTAAAAGTTGGTTTATCTTTTACCATTTCATCCGTAATATGATGTATTTTAGTAACAGCAGGCGGAATAGGACGTTCGGGGTTTATTAAATAGGTATGCAAGTTTTCTTGTTGATTGATATCTATTCGTAAAATAGTGATTTCAACAATTTTATCGCGAACAATATCGGTTCCTGTTGTTTCTAAATCGAAGAAAATGATGGGTTTTTTTAAGGGTAGGTTCATTTTTTTATTTTTTTCTTGAGATAAATATTTTGGAAATATACCGTTTGAAGAGGTTGCTCATCGCGTATTACATATTCTTTTTTATATGTTTCGTAAGCATTGCCGCTAATTTCAAGTTCCCAGTATCCCGGCGATAGAGCAATGGTATATTTTCCTTTTTTACTTGGTTGGTATGAATAGGCTTGCGAAGGATTGGTTTTATTAACAACCGAAATGGTAATAAGCGAATCAACTTGTTTATACGATACATTTTTAATGCTGTCGCCAACTAAAATACTTCCGGTAAAGGCAATGCTGGTAGGAGGAACATCATTAAAAATAACCCTATATATATCTAATCCGCCTAAACTATTGTCATCAAATTTATTTATGTATCCGTATCGGCTATTGCTGGTTAGTGCAATATTATAGTTGTCGTATGTGTCGTTAATAGGATAACCAAGGTTTACCGGTTCCGTCCATTTATTATCTGCAAATTTGCTTTTATAAATATCGTATCCTCCCATGCTGTTTCTGCCATTACAAGAAAAGTATAAATATTTTCCGTCTGCTGTAATATATGGGTAATTTTCATCATCAGCGGTATTAATAGGTTCGCCGATGTTCGTAGCCGGACTCCAAGATCCATCGGGTCTTCTGAAGCTCATATAAATATCAAATCCACCAAATCCGCCCGGACGATTGCTGGCAAAAAACAATGTATCGCCGGTAATGGTGAGTGTTGCTCCCATTTCGCTGCTCTTTGAATTTATCGAAGGACCAAAGTCTTTTAATTCGCCGTAATTACCACTTTTGTTTTTTTCTGAGTAAAATATATCATGGGGATTGCTGAGTCGGTCAACATGAACCAGTAATGTATTACCGTCTTTGCTAATTCCAACCACTTCTTCGTTTTCGTCTGAGTTTATTTTGGAGCTGGCAGCCGTTGCAGCCGACCAAATACCGTTGTTTTTTTTACTAAAGTAAATTCCTTTTATGAATTGTTGATAATCACTTATGTATTTTCGAGCAGAGGTAAATACCATGAAATTTTCATGTTCAGTAATAAAGGGGATGTAGTCATCTTGAGGTGAATTTACCGTTTTCCCCAAATTGATAAAAGTAACATTTAATGGTTTGCTTGTTAATGATTTTGCATTTTCAATAATTTCTAAAAATTTGTCAACTGTTGTAAGCTCATCGGGCTTTAACTTTTTGCTTTTGGTATAACTTTGAGCATATTCTTGGGCTTTAGTAAAATTTAATGAATGAAAATATGCTTGTGCAATGTCAAATTGTATTGTTGGATAATAATTTGGTTTTAAACTATCGGCTTTTAGTAGATATTTGAGCGAAGATTTTTTGTCGAAATTTGTTTTTAAATAGCAAACTCCTATTCGGTAATTTACTTGAGCATCGTTGGCTACTTTTTTATACACTTTTAAATATTGCTTAAGTGCCACTTCATAGTTTTCGTCTTCAAAATTTGTATTGGCATCGCTTAACTCTTCTTGTGCCAATAATAGTTGAGTGCTTAAGATTAGCGTGGTAGCTAATACATAAAATAGTGCTTTCATAATCTTATTTTTTTAGTAATGTAAATGATTTTTCGATTTCAGGAACATACAAAGAGCGGTCCAATATTTCGATTGATTCTTTATATTCAGTAAATCCTGGGCTGTTAATGACTAAAGTGTAATGTCCACTTGGTAAGGCTGCTACAAAACGATTTAAGTTAAAGTTATAGAGGTACTTTCCGAAAACATTTTTGTTGTTATCGTAAATGGTAATGTCTAACATGCCTAGATTTGCTTTCCATAATGAGGAGTCATTATTATTTTTTGCAAAAATATTACCTTTGATAAGTGTAGTGGGAGCATCCACATCGTTGAATATGATTTTATAAATATCTAAACCTCCCAATCCTTCTTTGCGAATAGACGAAACATAGGCATATTTTTTTGTAGGAGAGAATGAAACAGAATAATCCGGTCCGGGACTGTTAATTGGATAGCCTAAATTTTGGGGTGTGGTCCATTCATTTGTTATCTCGTTAAAGTAGCTTACAAAAATGTCAAAATCGCCCATACTATTATGTCCTTCGCTCGAAAAATAAAGTGTTTTACCATCGGGAGATATGGTAGGATAAATTTCATCTTCTTTTGTGTTGATGAGTTCTCCTAAGTTTTTCGGCAAGCTCCATTGCCCATTGGGTAAAAGTTTTATCACATAGATATCGCTTTTACCATAAGAATCGGAGCGAACTGCAGAGAAGTAAATTGTTTTTCCGTCTTCGGTAATGGATGCTCCGGTAGTAAGTTTATTGCCTAATGTACTAAAAATGGTATTCAGTTGATCGAATTTAAATTGTTTGTTTTTCTGAGTAGCAATGTTAATGTCACTATATGAATTGGCAAAGTGTCCGCATACATACAACGTTTTTCCGTCTGAGCTTAAGCCAACTGCTTTCTCGGGGTCGAACGTATTTAAATAGCTTAAGGGTTTGGATAAAGTCCATCCGTTTTTTTCGGGATATGATATATAAATGTTTTCATCGAATGTTTGCGAAGCTTCATCAAATCGCTTGTCGGAGGTGAAAATTAAAAAATCTTCGTTTTCCGGTACAAGTGGTAAAAAATCGTTGGCTGTTGAATTGATATTGGGTCCAAGATTTTCGAATGCAATGTTGATAGGTTTATTTAATAGTTGGATAGCAGACAGACACATATTAATATTTTTTTGTGCTTCGCTAATTTGATCTTGACTAATGCCGCTTCCGGCAATAAATGTATTGAACATGTCAATGGCATCATTGAATTGGTAATTTGCCATATACATTTTACCAATCCAAAAAGGAATATCGGTTGGAACTTTTTCTTTACCCATTAGTGGTTCTAAATATTTAAGCGATTTATCAACTTTAAAACCCGCAATAAAATTTGATACAGCGAATCGGTAAGCGTAGTTAACATCTTGTGGGTCTAAGGATAAAAGTTTTTCGTATTGTTCGGAGGCTAATTTATAGTTTAAGTTATTCCAATTTTTTTCTGCTTGCTTTTCAATTTCTTTTTTTGCTAAGTCTTGTCCAATTGCCAAAAAAGAAAATGACGACGTAAAAAATAGAATGAAGATAATACGGTGCACTTTCATGATTAAAAATTTGAAGCTAAGTTAATAAAAAAAGGTGGTTTGAACCACCTTTTTTTATTATAAATAATATTTTTATTAGTCGGCATTTATTTTCATGGGCATAATGAGCATGAGTGTATCTTCAATTGAATGATCTTCTTCGACAGCAAGAACAAGACCTGCTCTGGTTGGATCGGAGAGTTCTAAAATAACAGTAGGAGTTGTATGGTTTGCAAGAATTTCCATCAAGAAGAGCGATTTAAAGCCAATTTCCATAGGTTCGCCTTCGTATGAGCAAACGAGTTGTTCAACTCCCGAAGTCGCTAAATCGTAATCTTGAGCATCAATGATGATATGATTAGGGTTAATTTGCAAACGAATTAAATTCGTAGCCGGATTTGAGAAAATGCTTACGCGTTTTATACTATTCATAAGTTCAACCCGGTCTATTGTAAGCTTGTTTGGATTTTCAGCCGGAATAACCGAATTGTAAGCAGGATATACACCTTCTGTTAATCGGCAAACTAAATGACTGCCGTTTGAAAATTTAAAATGAACATTTTGTTTGTCAAAAGATAAGGTAATGTTGTTGTCGGTTTTATCTACCATCGATTTGAGTAGGTTTGCCGATTTTTGTCCTAAAATAAAAGATTCGGTAAAATCTACTTTAATATCAAATCTTTTGTAGCGAACTAATTTATGTGCATCGGTAGATACAAAGCAAAATTCGGTGGGCGACATGTCGAAGCAAATTCCGTTCATAATTGGACGAAGTGGGTCGTTGGCTACCGCAAAAATAGTTTTTTGAATTCCTGTCAGTAACGCTTCACCGGAAATGGTTAAGCTGTTTGAGGCTTTGTTTAAAACGGGTATTTGAGGGAAGTCTTCGGCATTATAACCGGCTAATGAGAATTTACCATTTTGAGTAACTAATTCAACAATAAGTGTTTCGGTGTTGATGTTAAAAGTGATGGGTTGTTCGCCAAATTCTTTTAAAATATCAAGAAGTCTTTTAGCATCGATGCAAATACTTCCATTTCCTTCTACATTGTTTAATGGCAGTAAGGTAGATATGGTATTGGCAGTGTCGGAAGCAGTAAGTTTTAATATATTGTCTTCTACATTAAAAAGGAAATTACCAAGAATTGGTAACGTGCTTTTAGAAGGCACAACTTTATTAAGTTGTTGTAAATGAGAATATAATTCTGTACTCGATACAATGAATGTCAACATAACTTTAACGTTTAAAATATAAGTTGCAAATTTAAGAAAAGGTTTTATTTATTTTTTCAATTCAAAAATAAATTTTCAACAAAGCAAGTATTTTATCAACAAGAAAAGGAAGATATTGTACTAAAAAGCCGTGTGATATTTATTTATTGGAAATAATTTCGCTTAATTTTTCGAAGAATTCACGATATTTTTTATCCATTTCGGTGCGAATGTTTCTAAAATAGGGTTTTGTTTCGCTTTTTTTTCTACCGGTAGGAGCACTGTTTATTTTTTCGTAGGTTTGATTGTGAAAATCAACAACTTCTTCGAGCAAAGCACTTACTTTTTCTTCTACTTTTTCGCCATGAAAACCCAATGCTAAGAATGCATCGCTAATTACATCATTTGTTAAAAAATCAACATCTTTTTTTAGATTACGGATATTTGCCATAATATTATTTATTTTTGTGCAAAAGTAATAAGGCTGTGTATATTTTCCAAATTGTATTGCAATGATTTTCTTTTTCATCATTTTACTTCTACTAGAATGGCTTAGTGCTAAGAGTTTGCATTTTTTCTTTTTCGAGAAATTTTCGAAGAAAAAAATTTTAATATGGACGTTATTTCCTTTAATCGTTTCTGTTGTTTTTGGACTATTGGTTTTATTCGTTTTTGAATTCGATTCTCAGTATTTGCGATATACGCTCATTTTTTATACCATAACATTCTATTTTTTATTTTTGGTTCCCAAGTTCATCGTGCTGTTTTTTTATCCTTGGTTTTATTTGTTAAAAAAACTGAGAAAGTATTTTTATCAAACAGCTTTTACAAAAGCGTTTTTAATTTTATTGTCTAGTGGTGTTTTTTTGATAATGCTTTACGGTATTATGATAGGTAAAGAAAAATTGACAATAACTAAAATTGATTTAAAAGTTGATAAATTGCCCGAATCGTTTGAAAATTTTAAAATTATTCAGTTATCAGACCTTCATTTGGGTAGTTTTTGGGGACAACGTTCGTTTTTAGAAGAATTAGTCGATTCGTGCAATAACCAAAAGCCTGATTTGGTTATATTTTCGGGTGATATGGTCAATCAGTTTTCGGATGAAATATTATTTATAGATTCCTTGTTTAAAAATATTAAGGCAAGTTATGGTAAGTATGCTGTGTTGGGTAATCATGATTTTGGTGATTATACTATTTGGAAAAGCCCGTCTGAAAAAGAAAAAAATACCAATGATATCATTCGTTTGATGGGTAAAAATGATTTTCGTTATTTGCGAAACGAGCATGTGTTTATTCACAAAAATTTGGATTCCATCGCATTGGTGGGTGTGGACAATTGGGGAGTAAAGCCTTTTAAGCAATATGGCGATTTAAAAAAAGCAATGGTTGGTTTGCCGCTTAATTGTTTTTCGTTGATTATAAGCCACGACCCAACTCACTGGGACGAACAAACTAAAAAAACATTTTCTTCGTCTCTTACATTTTCGGGACACACCCATGCTTTTCAGTTAGGATTTGATTGTGGCGATTTTAAGTGGAGCCCCTCAAGTTTGAAGTATAAGAAATGGTGGGGAATGTATTCGGAAAAAAATAATTATCTTTACGTGAGCAAAGGGATAGGAGCAATAGGATTTATGGGTAGAATAGGAATGTATCCGGAAATGGTCGTAATAACGTTGAAACGTAAATGAACAATTTTTGGCACATAGTATGGTCAGGTTGGCAAGTCTTAGTAGTTGTATTAATTATTATTAGTATCATAGTTTTATTGATACAACGTAGGGATCCTGTAAAAACCATCGCTTGGATTGCCATTTTTTTATTGATTCCTTTTGCGGGTTTAGTCTTATTTTTCTTTTTTGGCAGGAGTTATAGACGAAAAAAGTTGTTTTTTCGCAAAGAGTTGTCGGACTTTCGCCAAATAGAAAAGCATATTTCATGGCAGAATAAGCATTTGATTCACAATATATTTCAAAATGATGAAGACCTTGTTAGCAAAGCCGGTGTAGTAAAGTTATTGTTTAATAATAGCAAGGCTCAGTTGACCATGCACAACGAGGTGCAAATTTTAATAAATGGTGAAGAAACGTTTCCCGCCATTTTTGATGCCATAGAAAATGCAAAACATCATATTCATTTAGAATATTATATTTTTGAAGAAGGTGTATTGGGCAATAAGCTAAAAGAATTATTGATTAAAAAAGCCGTTGAAGGAATTGAAATCCGAATGATTTACGATGATGTGGGTTCATGGGGGCTTTCGAAAGAGTATTTGAATCAACTTAAAGAAGTTGGCATTGAGGTTTGTGCATTTTTACCGGTTCGTTTTCCTCGATTGGCTCAACGCTTAAATTTTAGAAATCATAGAAAAATTGTAATTGTTGATGGTGAAATTGGCTTTATAGGAGGTCTTAATATTGCTGACCGTTATTTGTTTGGCAAGGCCGATTTTGGTATTTGGCGTGATACTCATTTGAAAATTATAGGTAATGCTGTCAATTCATTGCAATTGGTGTTTCTAACCGATTGGCATTTTGCTACTGAAAAATTAGTAACCGACGATCTATATTTTCCCGATATTAAAATTAAAAATCGTTGCATGGTTCAGGTTGTAACCAGCGGTCCCGACTCAGATTGGAATAGTATCATGCAGGCATATTTTTATTTAATCAGTACGGCGAAAAGATACATTTACATTTCGAGTCCTTATTTTATTCCCAACGAAAGTATTTTAACTGCTATTAAGACTGTTTCATTAAGTGGTGTGGATGTTCGTATTATTTTACCTGATAAGTCAGACTCTAAGTTGACGTATTATGGTTCATTATCTTATTTGCCGGAATTGTTGGAAGCAGATGTTTCCATTTATAGTTATAAAAAAGGTTTTACACACAGCAAGGTATTAATTGTAGATGATATTGTTTCGTCGGTTGGAACAGCCAATATGGACTTGCGAAGTTTCGATCAAAATTTTGAAGTGAACGCTTTGGTTTACAATAAAGATGTTGCTTTAAAATTAAAAGAAATATTTATCGAAGATTTAAAACATTGTGATAAGGTTATTCTTGAAGAATATCTGGCAAAGCCATTTGTAAATCATTTAGCTCAGGGAATAGCCAGAATTTTTAGTCCTTTACTTTAAATCGTTCAATTTTTTCATCAGTTCATCGAATTCTTTTTTTGTTTGATCATTTTTTTGTGCAAGTTTTTCAGATTTATTTAATAATTCCAATGCTTTTTCTTTTTGGTTAAGATAAATATAGATTTTAGCCATTTTTAAGTTCGAATTAAGCGAAAACAGAGTGGAGTAGGGTAAAATTATTTTTGTGAATTCATTTAAAAGTTTTGTGTCATTTATATGCTCGCTAACAAAATTAACTACTATTGTGATGGATTTTCCTAAAAATACTGGGTTATCGGTTTTTGCTGAGTTTAAAAACAGGTTACTTTGCTGTATATATTCCGGGTATTTTTTTACTTTATAAAAACCATAATAATCGAGCAAAAATGCATTTTTCCAATAATTTTTTGCTGCAACCTCCAGTGGATTAATGTATTCATCTATTTGTTTAGAAGCATCAAATTGTTTTTGGTTAGACATGGTATAAAGTGTTCTGCTCATGGTACTTGCGGTTAAATTGTAAATTTTTTCAAATCCGTACAATTCAATAAAACGCTCAATATTTTGCATTACATATTTAAATTCTCTTGACAATACAGAGGGGCGATAGGTTTCCATTAACCGCACATTGATTTCAGAAAAAAGTTATGTGTCGTTTTGTGTTTTAAAATATTCTTCAATGTTATATGGATAATAAACCGAAGCACAGACCATCGCATATTTTGCCAAAAATTCGGGTTCTCTGTTTCCGTTTTGATATTTTCTTAGTAAACTTCCAAAATTATTTATCGTATCTAATGCTTGTTTGCCGACTCCAATAAAAGTTGAAGTGTCGCATGCACCAACATATCGGTGTTGAATATTCCCTTTGGAATCTATAAAAAGTAGAGTCGGATAGGCGCTTATCCCAAATTGTTTCTGCAAATCTTTGCCTTCGCCTTTTTCCATATCTAAACTATAGTTTATAAAATTTTGGTTATAAAAGTTACCGACTTCTTTATTGGTAAAAACATTTTTTGCCAACCATTTACACGGTCCGCACCAAGTAGTATAGCAATCAATAAAAATAAATTTATTTTGTTTAGCTGCCTCTTTTTTTAATGATTCAAAACTGCCTTCGAAAAAGCTAATTCCCTGACTATACGATATATATGGGAAAAATAATAATAATAAAATTTTTTTTATCATAATAGTTTGTCACATTTTTTTGCAAATGTATCAAAAAAAAGCTATGTTTTTAAAAAAATTGACAACAAAGCGTATTCAATCTCAATATATTTTTATAGATTTGCGACAAATTTAAAGCATTTTTTATGGTTGAAAAAATTCGCAAATCGTTAAGAGAAAGTAAAACAGCACGTTGGGCTGCATTGGCTATCGTTGCTTTTACTATGTTGTGTGGTTACTATTTAACGGATGTTATGGCTCCGTTAAAAGGATTACTGGAAAATCAGTTAGGATGGAATAGTAATGAGTATGGATTTTTTACAAGTGCATACGGCTGGTTTAATGTATTTTTATTTATGCTCATTATTGGTGGTATTATCCTCGATAAAATGGGTATTCGTTTTACCGGAATCATGGCCACTTCGATTATGGTAATTGGTGCAAGCTTAAAATATTATGCGATTTCAACCCATTCATTAGATGGAATAACTTGGCATATTTTATGGTTCGACGCTAAAGCACAGGTTATGTTAGCTGCATTGGGTTATGCTATTTTTGGTGTGGGCGTAGAAGTAGCCGGTATCACGGTATCAAAAACGATTGTAAAATGGTTTAAAGGAAAAGAAATGGCATTGGCAATGGGGCTTGAAATGGCAACTGCCCGTATCGGTACAGCTCTTGCTTTAGCAACGTCTGTTCCAATAGCAAATAGCTTGGGTCATGTTTCAAAACCGATATTAATGGCTTTAATTATGCTTTGCATCGGCCTTATTGGTTTTATCGTTTATGTTTTCATGGATGTTAAATTAGATAAAGAAAATGCAGAGTTTAATAAAGAAAATAATATTGTTGACGAAGAAGAAGCTTTCCGCATTTCCGATATTTTCAAAATCATTACTAACAAAGGTTGGTGGTACATTGCTCTTTTATGCGTTCTGTTTTATTCAGCAGTATTTCCCTTCTTAAAATATGCAACCGATTTAATGGTTCAAAAATTTAATGTTGACCAGGAATGGGCAGGTATTATTCCGGCTATGCTTCCTTTTGGAACCATACTGTTAACTCCATTCTTTGGTAATTTATATGACAGAAAAGGCAAAGGTGCTACAATTATGATGATTGGCTCCATTTTGTTGATTTTTGTTCACAGTATGTTTGCCATTCCGTTTATTAATCATTGGTTGATTGCTATTGTTTTAATCATTATTTTGGGTATTGGTTTTTCATTAGTTCCTTCGGCTATGTGGCCTTCGGTTCCGAAAATTATCCCTGAAAATCAATTAGGCTCTGCATATTCTCTTATATTCTGGGTTCAAAATTGGGGATTGATGGGTGTTCCTGCACTTATCGGTTGGGTACTCGATAAATATTGTGTTATAGGATATCGTGCATTACCCGATGGTAAAGCAGTGGCAATGTACGATTATACTCTTCCCATGGTTATTTTTACAAGCTTTAGTGTTTTAGCTTTGATTTATGCTTTCCTTTTAAAAGCTGAAGACAAGAAAAAAGGATATGGATTAGAATTGCCAAATATTAAAAAGTAAAGATAAGATTTTAAAATAAGGTTAAGGCTACTCAATCGGGTAGCCTTAATTTTTTATATACTTCTAATGTTCTTTTTCGCGCTTCTTCGTGCTTGATAATAGGTTGAAAATAGTTAGTAGGATTGAAATCTGGTATCCACTTTTTGACATAATCTGCGTTTTTGTCAAACTTTTCGAGTTGTGTATTTGGATTAAATATTCTAAAATAAGGAACAGCATCACAGCCGGTACTGGCTGCCCATTGCCAGTTTCCATTGTTTGAGCTTAGCTCGTAATCGAGAAGATGTTGAGCAAAATAAGCTTCGCCCCAACGCCAGTCAATAAGCAAGTGCTTGGTTAAAAACGAAGCTACTACCATACGAACGCGATTGTGCATATAACCGGTTTCATTAAGTTCACGCATGCCGGCATCAACAAGTGGATAACCTGTTTGACCCTTACACCATAGTTCGAAATGATGTTCGTTGTTTTGCCAATCAAGATTATTGTATTGCGATTTGAAATTAGCATGTTCCACATAAGGAAAATGATACAATATTTGCATGAAAAACTCACGCCAAATGAGCTCGTTTACATATGAGCGGTTTATTTTAATAGCTTTAGTCAATAAGCTGCGAATACTAATAAATCCAAAACGTAAGTGAACAGATGCATTACTGGTTCGGTCTAACGCAGGTAAGTCGCGGTATTTTTCGTAATCAAATATATTATTTATTTGTAGCGGCTTTAATAGGTATGTATTGCTTTTTATTCCCAATTGTTCTTTGGTTGGAAATGAGTTTTGAAACTGATAGAGCTTTGGAAGTTGTGTTTCAGAAGAAAAGTGTAGTAGTTTATCTTCTTTGAAAAGGGAAAGCCATTTGTTTTTGTATGGAGTATATACTGTGTAAGGTTTACCATCGTCTTTTAATACTTCGTTCTTATGAAATATAACTTGGTCTTTATGTGCTGAAAATACGATTCCATTTTGGTTGAGCCATAATTTTAGTTCATTGTCTCGTTTGATGGTATAGGGTTCGTAATCTTCGTTACAATAAACAGCTGCAATATCAAACTTTCTGGAAAGTTCCCGAAAAACATCTAAAACCTTGCCTTTTAAAACTAAAATACCGGAACCGGAATTTGCTAGTTGATGATGGATATGATTTAGCCGGTCATAAATAAGGTTAAAACGCTTATCGTTGCTTGGAAATTGTATGTAAAAATGCTCATCAAAGATAAATATGGGTAAAACCGGGAATTTTGATTGTGTTGCTTGCCATAGAGCATGGTTATCGTCTAAACGCAAATCGCGGCGAAACCAATAAATGCAAATACGTTTTTTATTCATTTCGAATGATGAGCGGACTTTTATGCACGATTTTATTGTTTTTAAATACAGTCAGTATATATTCGCCTTGTTTTAAGTTTTGAGGTATTTTTATTTGATTATTTTGAACAGAAATATGTTGCGATATCTTGCCATCGATAGTTGTTATTGAAACAGCATCGGCAGGGAATGAAAGACTGCAGTTTTCACCTGCTTTAACGGGATTAGGATAAAGATGGCCATGTTCTTTAATAGTAATAGGTTCTACATGGTTGAGATCTTCGTAATTTAAATATTCGATAGCAGTACAAGCTAATGTTTGTGGGTTATAATACGCTGTGAGTAGTGCATTTACTTTATTCTCGCTCCATACATGAACCGTAAGCATAGTATCTGTTTGTGCAAGTGTTTTATATAAGGTCATGGTACCATATTTAACATAAATGGTATCGTAAAAACGTAGGTATTCTTCCACAGCTAAACAATTATTAAACGTGCCATAGGGTGTGATGAGCGTCCCATAACCTTTTGCTACCAATGTTTTAAAATTATATCGTTTGTATAGTGTGTCGTAATCGGTGGGTATAGCGTTATAATTAATTTCCCAGCTTGATTCCTGATAAACGGAATCGTTGTAGGCAAATGGAACTTTCATAAGCAATTCGTTGGGCTGAACCAATACATTTGTCATGCCGAACCCAAAATCGCTACGAAAACCAACAGTGTAAAAGCCGGTATTGTTTGAAGCAAAAAGCATATGTCCAAAATTGTTGTAGTAAGGAGCAGCACCGCCTAAACCTCCATATAGAATGCCCGGACCGTATGTGTATAGATTGGAATTTGGAAAGTTTGATGCAAAAGGTAATTGCGAAGTAATGCCGTATGAAGCATATTTTACTGTATCGTTTTGCAATGCAGTAAAATTCCATGTTGCATTTGTTTGGATATAGTTAAATGCAATGGAGGGATTTTGGTCAACAATGTAGGCAAACGTATCGCCGGGAGCGGGAAGTGATGATTGCTGAATGGTAACTTGTGCATTTAATATGGTAAATAAATTGAAAAATAATAAAAAAGCGATGTAGAATGTTTTCATATTCAATGTTTTTTGTTTAAGCAAAGATAAATATTTTTTTGATTTGAATTATAATGATGAATCATTATTTTCTAAAACCAATTGTATTTTCCTGAGCTAAATTGTAAAGATCTGAAACATTTGGAATATCATCGGGTTCAATGGTTGTTATTAACTCATGTGTTCGTTGATTACCCGGAATTTCGGCAACTCGTAAATGTTGTTTTTTGATTATTAAATCGGTTATTTTTCTTATTTCACGGGCATTGCCAAAGTTGCTTTTTTCGCGTGGAATTTGTTGAATAAATGCGGATAGTTTCTCTTTGGTTCTTTCGTTCATTATTAAATTTTCTTCCATTAAGATCATTTCGGCAATTTGAATAAGTTCTGCATTTGAATAATCTTCAAAAATCAACGTTTTATCAAAGCGACTTCGTAACCCGGGATTTGCATTAATAAAATCGACCATGGGTTTAGGATAGCCGGCTACGATAACTGAAAGTTTGTTTCGGTGGTCTTCCATTTCTTTTAATAATACTTCGATTGCTTCCTTACCGAAATCATTGCCATCTTTATTAAAAGCGAGTGAATAGGCTTCGTCAATAAAAAGAATTCCTCCTAATGCCGATAATATAACTTTTTCGGCTTTAATTGCGGTTTGACCAACGTAACCTGCCACCATTTCGCTTCGGTCAACTTCAACCACATGCCCTTTTTCGAGTAGTCCCAGTGCTCTGAAAATATCGCCCAAGATTCGGGCTACTGTGGTTTTACCGGTTCCCGGATTTCCCGTAAAAATATAATGAAGAGAAAACGCTTTATTGACAGGTTTTCCGATTTCGTGGTAGTAACGAACCAGTTTTACCATTTCGTTTATTTCTTTTTTTACGGATGAAAGGCCTATCAGACGATTCATTTTTTCTAAACTAAGTTGTAAAAGAGGTTCGTCAATGTTTAGGTTGACTTCTTGTTGGTTTTGACTAGGATAAATTTCTAATACGTCAATTTTTTCAATGGTAGATAAGGCTTCGTTGGCTAACTTTTCAGGGTGTGGATGGGTCATAATTCTTCGAGCCATGTTGATTTTAGCTTCGTTTAATAAGCCCACAGCAAAACGAGCGTTTCCAAATGTTTTATCACGATTTCGATATTGATTTACGATAATTTTATCGAACTCAACCAGCGAATCGCTTGTAATGGTTAAGTTTAATTCCTGAGCCTTTTGTACCAATATTTGTTTCAATTGTTCGGGAGTGTAATCAGGGAAACGGAAATAATAGCTAAAACGACTCTTTAATCCCGGATTAGAATTAAGAAAATTTTCCATTTCGACCGGATAACCGGCTACCATTATTGCTATATCACCATTCCCATCTGACATCTCTTTAAGCAGTACTTCTATCACTTCTTTTCCAAAATCTTTGCTGTCATCTTCTCTGAAAAGGCTGTATGCCTCATCAATAAATAGAATGCCACCTCGAGCTTTATCAATGGCTTCTTTTACTTTGGGGGCTGTTTGTCCGATATACTCGGCTACCAGTTCAGTCCTGCCTACTTCAATAACATGCCCCTTGCTGAGCAACCCTAAGGAATGATAAATTTCGCCAAGCAGTTTTACAACAGTTGTTTTCCCTGTACCCGGATTGCCTGTAAATACACAATGTAAACTTAATTTCTCATTTTCATTAAATCCCTTTTCTTTTCGTAACTTTATATATTTAATGTATAAAATATGTTCCTGAATTTGTGCTTTTATTTCATTTAATCCTATTAATGAATTAAGTTCTGCAATTATTTCTTCAACACTTTTTGATGATTGATCCGAATTGTTCGCATTGCTATTCTCTATATTTGCAGTATTGGGATTTAAAAACGGGTTGCCAATCCAGAAAGGAGCATTGCCTTCTTCTTCGTAGTTGGAAATATCAATTTGAGCCCGAGCTATTAATTGCCCCATAAATAAAATATCGACAAAATATAATGCTTGAGGAAAAGAATTGTTGGGTTCGTTTTTGCCCCAACCGGTATAAAAATGGAATTTTTGTCCTACATCCACATTAACAAAATCAATGATGGATGCTTCACCTTTTGTGTAACCGTTGATATCTAAAAACCGAAAAACGACCTCGGCATAGTAAGGTGTTTTAGATTTATTTTTAATAATAACATCGGCGTATATATATCGAATATTGTCTTTATTGAAAACTTTTATCGGTTTTATTTTTTCGATATCGGGGACCGTGTTCCCTTCGTTAAATAATTTTACATCAGTTATTTCAAAAAAAGGATTTTCGGTTGCCGTAACTTTTCCAACATCTTCTACATAGAAATCGCAGGTACCTAATTTATTGTTGTTTAAATATACTTCCCAATAATAGTTTCCTAATGTCCAATATTTGCCTTGCTCTTTTGAGCCCCAACCCTCGCGAATATAGGCAATGTGTTCCTCTTTTGTTATGGTATATTCTTCTTCAAAATTACAAAGTTCTTTATCGTCTTTTGTGTTTGTTTTAAATAAACATCGATAACGAAGTTTGATTTTTTGATCTTTTTCATTATAAAATTTATTAAGTAATCCGACTTCGCAGCTTATATATGTCGTTTCACTTCGATCGAAAACTTTTCTATATTTTTTCTCGTTATTAAACCATTCGCTGTCACCATAAACTTTCAGCGAAACAAATTCAACCTTGGCGTTTTCTTCTTTAGATGAATTCCCAAAAAACATAAATATTCTTTTTTTTACAAAAGTAAGATTAAATTCTTAAAATCAAAAGATGAACTTCTTTCTATTTGTTTTTTATCATGGCTCTTTGTTTTAATTCTGCAGGCATTTTTTCTATTGCATATCTTAGTGCAGTTCTGGGCATTTTGTCTTTTCGTTGCATGATAAAATCAATTACTTCTTTTTGGTGTACTTGTGAAGCAACTTTTAGCATCCAACCGTATCCTTTTTGAACCATGTCGTCTTTATCTAATAAAAGTATGTCGGCAATTTCAAAAATATCGGGTAAAAACATCCCTTTTTTTGCCGGAATAATTAGAGAAACGGCCGACGCTCTTTTTACCCAACGGTTTTCAGAATAAGTAAATTTTTTAAGCCTATTGATATAGTCTGGATACATTTCAATAAATTCTCCGACAGTATGGTTACAAAATGTATCGCACGTTGCCCAGTTGTTTATATATTTTTTTATCCAGCTTTCAAATACGTCGAAATCTGTCGGCTTATATTTTTTATGAACCTTATACGACCAGTTACAAGCAATGAATGATGCTTCCAGATAGCCCGATTTGAATAATTCTTCGCACAGATTAAAAATGGTTTCTTTATCGAACTCTTTTATTTCTTTAAATAACTCTTTGCTTATTTTGCTGGTGTCAGCTGCTTTTACTCCATACGGATGAATGGTTTCCTTAAAATATCTATAGCTGCCTTCTTTTACTTTAGGGTTGCTATGTTTTAACAACTCCTGATGAACTTTTTTTAATATATCGATCATATGAAAAAATTATTTTCAAACCTACATAATAATTAAATCCCAACCAAATGTCGTGACAAAAACCAATGAATATTATGTAGGTTCCCTCTGACCTTAAATAAATGAAGTTAATAATTTACAGAGGAAAAAAATAAAAAGTAAAATAGGTTGGTTCAGAATAAAAATGTAGTTTTGTCGTTATTTAAACCGTGAAAGAATTACAGGTCATTGCGTTTAATGTTCCATATCCTCCCGATTACGGTGGAGTGATAGATGTTTATTATAAGTTAAAAGCGCTTAAAGAAGCCGGAATAGCAATAACGTTGCATTGTTTCGATTATGGGAGAGGGGAGGCTGTTGAATTGGAACAATGGTGCCAAAAAGTTTTTTATTATCCACGCTCCAGATCCTTAATTAAACAGTTCTCAAGCTTACCCTTTATCGTTAAAACCAGAGATAATAAGCTGTTGATTGAAAACTTAAGCTGGTTGACTCATGTCCCAATATTGGCTGAGGGCTTACATTGTACATTTCCGCTATACTACGGAAAATGCAACAACGATATTTTTTATGTGCGTACTCATAATATTGAACATGCTTATTATAAAGGCTTGAAAATAACGGAGAACAATTATTTCAAAAAAATCTATTACTCTATTGAATCAAAGAAGTTAAAACAATACGAACCGATATTAAAAAATGCGAAGGGTATTTGTTCTATTTCTCAAAAGGAAACAGAATATTTTTCAGACCTAAATGCTAATACGATATTAATTTCACCTTTTCATCCTTTTCAAAAAGTTGAAATAAGAGAAGGGATAGGGGATTATATTCTTGTTCACGGCGATTTGTCTGTAGCTGAAAATATTAATTCTGCTCAATGGCTTATAAATAAAGTTTTTTCACAGATAAAATATAACGTAATCATTGCAGGCAAAAACCCGCATAGCTCTATTGTTTCAGCTATTAAAAAATTTGAACATATTCGGTTGGTTGCAAATCCTTCATTTGACAAAATGCAAGAATTAATTGCCAATGCTCAGATTCATATTGTACATTCTTTTACTCCTCAAGGAATGAAGCTCAAGCTTTTAAATATAATGTATAATGGGCGACATTGTATTTGCAATAATAGCATTGTAGTAAAAACCGGATTTGAAAATCTTTGTGAAATTGCCAATAATGAAAATGAAATGCTAATTTCTATAAATAAGCTGATAAAAATTCCGTTTGAAAAAAGAACCATAAAGCTTCGCGAAGAAGTATTATCTTTGTATTCAAATTCAGTTCAAGCTTTAAATCTTATAGAATTTTTAAAATTAAAATAGCGTGGGAATCATTCGTAAACAAACCATTTTAGGAACTATTTATACATATTTGGGTGCTGGTTTAGGTGTTTTTACGAATCTCATTTTATTGGCATGGTTTTTTACTCCTGAGCAAATCGGTTTATTAAATGTATTGGTAGCATATTCTTTGTTGTTTTCACAATTAGCCAACTTGGGTTTTGATAATGTAACCATTCGATTGTTTCCCTATTTTCGCGATGCAAATAGCCATCACCATGGCTTTTTTATGATAATGTTAAAGGTTTTAACGCTGGGCTTGACAATCTCCATTGTATTGTACTTGTTTTTATTTCCTTATTTGTCTAAAAATGAGCAAGGTAGTTCGTTGTTTGCCGATTTAGGATTCTTGGTAATTCCTTTAATCGTTTTTACATTATTTTTCAATTCGTTAGATACATATTCGAGGGTTTTATACAAAAGTGTTCGAGGAACTTTTCTTAAAGAAGTGTTACAGCGAGTGTTTATTATTATTTCGATCGGATTATACATTTTTTTTAGTTTTTCTTTCCATTTGTTTACTTATTTATACGTTATTTCATTGTCCGTTCCTACTCTCTTTTTATTTTACTTATTGTATCGGGAAAAGGAAATTTCTTTCCGGTTTGAAAAAGGATTTGTATTCCCAAAACTTAAAAAAGAAATGTGGTCGGTTAGTGTTTTTGGCATTATTACTGTTTTTTCGAGCACCATTGTTTCGAACATCGATAAAATTATGATTCAGCAATACCTCGATTTAACACAAACCGGTATTTACGCTATTGCATTTTTCTTTGGTGTAATAATTACCATGCCATCGCGTGCTCTAAGCAAAATATCTTCTACGGTAGTTGCTGAAGCATGGAAGAGCAACGAAATAAATACCATTAAAACCATATATTATAAAAGTTGTATAAACCAAATGGTTTTTTCGTTGATATTATTTGTAGGCATTTGGGCAAATATGGACAGCTTATTGCATTTGCTTCCTGCCAAATATGCTTCAATTCAGTGGGTTGTTTTTTGGATTTGCTTGGGAAGTTTTATAGATATGGCAACGGGCATAAACAATACCATTATTGGAACATCGCCTTATTACAAGGCTCAGAGCGTTTTTATGTTAGTTTTTGTAGCTATTATAATTGTATCCAACGCTATTTTTATTCCTATTTATGGAATAACAGGTGCTGCATTTGCCAGTGCATTTTCTTTATTTTTATTCAATTTTATTCGTTGGCTTTTTTTATTGATAAAATATAAAATGCAACCTTTTGACTTAAAATATCTTTTAACCATTATTATTGGTCTTTTGGCTTATTTTATTTCACTTTTGATTCCTAAAATAAATCCTTTTTATATTGATATTTTAGTAAGAAGTGCAGTTATTTTGATAATCTATGCTTCTTTGATTTATTTGTTTAATGTTTCCGAAGATATTAACAATCGAGCAACGGTTTATATTCAATGGATCAAGCATTTTGCGGGTAATCTTCGTAAATAGCTTGTAAAACTTCTAAGGTAGTAAAATTTAATTTTATATCAAGGTGAAGTGTGTAATAATTCATAATGCTCTTAATAAAGTGATTTTTGTTGTTTCTTGATACTTTTTTCAGCAGAGCGTTTTCGTAATGAGAAGAAAGGAAAAAGCTCCAAAGTTCAGAAATATTCTTTTGTTCAATGTAATCTGAAGGTAAATGTTCAGTAAAGCAAGCTTGTTTTAGGTCGAAATATGGTAGTTTTTGCGAAAAATTGTTTTCTGGTTCAATACCTAAAAAAGTAAGTAACTTAATAAGAGCAAAAATATGAATATTAGAACAAAGTTCAATGGGAGTTGTGTCTAATTTTAAAATCCATTCTTTAAGAAACAAATATAAATTTTGATCGGTATGGGGATATTTGAGAATTTGATACAAAAATTCGCTTAAAAACTGGGCGATATTCATTTTATCGTAGCTTTCGCGAAGAGAAAGTAAATAGTATTCGCTGTTTATTTTTGAGATAGATTGAATGTCGCGTGTATGGTTGAGTTTTATTTCGGTTTGAATAATGCCCATCGGAATGATAAAAGCAGCATGGTTGTTTTTGGATGAGTTGCTTTTTCTGACTATAACAGGCAAAAAACCATAATTTTGGGTATAAAGATAAACGATACTTGATTTGTCGTTATATGGAATTCTTTTCAGTATAATTCCTTCGATGGTTTCGTGCATGGCCTGCGTTTTTTTTGTCAAAAAACAAAGGTAAAGCAAATCGCTTTACCTTTATATGATTCGTTACTGTTTTTTTAACGTTTGTTGGTTAATTAAAATAATTTATTTTTTAAACATGGATTGAAAAATGTAGGGTAAAATGCCAATAAATAGAATTATAGCAATGGGCCATAAACCGAAGAAATTGGGAATGTGTTGTTGTTTAAAAGCAAAATAAAGGTAAAATGTGAAGATGAAGGTCGAAAAAATGATACCCATTACAATGGTTAATAAAGCAAAAAGCTTACTTGAAGAAGGATAAAAGGAAATTTGTCCGTCGGGGGTTGTTTTTTTAGAAGAAAGAGCTTCGCGTAAGCTAAAACCGGCTCTTTTAAGGAAAATACAAAGCAACAACATCATTAAAAAAACGGTAAACAACGGGCTTAACACAAGTATTTTATGCGATAAAGGCAATTGTTTTATTACATTGTTGCGAATTTCCTTATTTTTAATGATTTTTATTTGTTTGGTTGCTTTTCCTTGTAAATTTTGAATTAAAACGTCTTCGTCCGAAAAATTAGGTACTGTTTTCAATACTTTTAATTCCATCTCGACCACGTTAAGACGTTTTTCCAAACTATCAATGGGAATAGTTGGCAGAGACCATGAATTAAAAAACAAAAATAGCATAGCAAATGAAAGTAATAATGTTTTCATAGGTTAAAATTTTAGTTTTACGAAAGTTACGTCAAAGAAATGAAAAAACAAAATTATTTCAAATTTTATTCGCCCATGTCCATATCCATATTCATTTCTTGTTGGCGTTGACGCTCTTTTTGTTTTATTCCTTCGTTGATTTTGTATGTAAATGTAACGTACAATATTCTGGTTTCGCGTTTAAATTCCATAAGGGCTTTTAAGTTGGGATCGTCTGTTTTTACCTGGAACTTCATGGTGTTGAAAATGTCGCTGAGTCTTAGCGATAAGGAAGCTTTTCTATCCCAAAGTTCTTTTCTGAGTCCTGCATCTACGGTATAGAAACCTGTTCTTGTAGCTTGAGCCATTACCGATGGACCATTAAACATGCCATTGATTTGTGCGGAGAAGTTTTTAGGTAAAAAGAACGAAGCATTAAATTTAGCATCATACGACATTGTTGAATTAGTCAAGTCGTTATCTCCATCACTCCCAATTACTTTGGTTTTGTAATAAGAAAATGTCCCCATGAGTCGCATAAATTTAGCAGGTTGAGTGCTTACAATAAATTCTAATCCATACGATTCTGCTTTGCTCATATTAATCGGATAAACTGTAACTACACCATTTGTATCCACATTTCTATACCTGCTAACTACGTTATCGGTTGTTTTATAAAATATTTGCGAAGTAAGAGAAAGCTTTTTCCAATCTTTAATATGTCCGAACTCATAAGAATTGATGTATTCCGGTTTAAGGTTTGGGTTACCCATATGCCAGGTTAGCGGGTCTGATTTGTCAATGAATGGATTGATAGAATGTGGGTCTGGACGATTGATTCTACGGCTGTAGCTTATTTGTAGCTTATTGTCGTGTGGTAAGCTATAGCTAATATGTGTACTTGGAAAGAGGCTAAAGTAGTCGCGTTTAAATACGTAGTTACTGGTTTTTTGATCACCATTTTGTACCGTTTCTTCTGCTCTTAAACCAAGTTGAATGCTGAATTTTTTCCATTCCTGTGAAAGTGTGGAGTATGCTGCATATACATAATCACTGTAAACAAAGTGATTGGATAGGTTAGTGTCTTGTTTGAAATCGGTTGCAAGTGTGTCAAAATTGTAAAAGAAATAATTATTGTCGCTTGTTCGCATCATAGCTTTAATGCCTGCATCTAAACGAGTTTTTTCAGAAATGGGATGTACATAGTCGCTTTGAAAAGTTAGGTTTGTAAAAGTATTGTCGCTGTTCGATTTTTGCGATGGTGTTGTATAGATTGGAACAAAATTATATTGATGATAGCTTTCGTCATCGTTAAAAATTCCTTTTGAAAAATACAAATCACTTGTAAATTCTCGCATGGGTTCATTAAATTTCTTTTTATAGCCGAGTGATAGATCAATGTTGTTTGAGGGATTGGTCGATTTTTCGTCTCGTTGATAGTATTGACTTGTAGTACCTACTGACGATACTACTTTATTAATGGAGTAATCGTTGCCATTTCTTTCTCCTGTTCTATAAGTAGCAGTAAAGTTTAGGCTGTTTAATGGATTAAAGTTATAGTCAAAACCACCTTTAAAATTATGAGAAAAGTTTTGATTGGTTCGTTTCGAATTAATAACTGTATGAGAAAGTAATGTGTCGTTGTAATACATGTATCGGTCATGATTACGATAGCCATTTCTATCGTCGTTGCGATAGTCATAACTGAAAAATAAATTTGTTTTATTCACCCTGCGATTTATGCTTAATGTGCCTCCAAATTTTTTCATTGTTCCATAATTCAGTGTTACAAGTCCGTTAATCCCTTGTCTTTTTTCTTGTTTGGTTACAATGTTTAAAATTCCAGCCATGCCTTCGGGGTCATATTTTGCCGAAGGATTTGTAATGATTTCAATACGTTCGATAGTACTTGCCGGTATTTGTTCAAGAATGGCTGCTTTGTCGCCTGCACTTAATGTAGAAGGTTTGCCATCTACTAAAATATTAACATTGGTGCTACCGCGTAAACTAACGTTTCCATCCATATCGACTTGAACCGATGGAGTGTTTCGCAAAATATCGGTAGCATTGCCACCGCTTGTAACAATATTTTTATCTACGTTTATTACTTTTTTATCTAGTTTAAACTCTACCATTGGTTTATCGCTTTTTACTTCTACTTCTCCCAATTGAGTTACGGCCGGTTTTAAGAGTATATTGCCAATATTTACGGATGGAGTTTGAGGAGTTATTTTTGCTGTTGTGGTATATCGGTCGTAACCAATAAAGTCGATTTTTATTTTATAAAATCCGGGCTTTAATTTTTCTATTTTAAAAAATCCTTTTTCATCGGTAATACCTCCACCTGCTAATGTAGAGTCTTTCATTCGAAAAACACTTATATTTGCATAGGGCATGGGCTTTTTACTTTGTTCGTCCAATATTTTACCCGAAATATCCCCTTCAAAATTTTGAAAATTAGGACGTTCTTGTGAAAATGAATTTAACACATTCAATAACAATACAATAAAAACAATATACCTCATAAAAGATTCTTTTTAATTTTGCTTAGACGTATAGTTATAGCGAAAGTTTAATGAATTGTTGAAAAAATTAGCAATATCTTAATTATCAATATGTTTAAAATTAAGTTATTCACTTACTATTTTTTTTAAATTTCATGTTAAGAAAATGTTATATCTTTGGCACTTCATTAAAAACCTGAAAAATATTTAAGTAAATGAAAAACAGTTTGTTGCAAAAAAAGATGGCAGCTTATACCGCACCTCAAGAGGTGATGAAAGCAGGTTTGTATCCCTATTTTAAAACGATAGAATCCGGTCAAGATCCCGAGGTGGTATATATGGGTAAACGCATGTTGATGTTTGGTTCAAACAGTTATTTAGGTTTAACAAGTCACCCGAGAATTAAAGAAGCCGCAATAAAAGCGATAGAAAAATATGGAACAGGGTGTGCCGGTTCTCGATTTCTGAACGGTACTATAGATTTGCATCTTGAATTGGAGCGAAGATTGGCTGATTTTGTTCATATGGAAGACGCATTGGTTTTTGCAACCGGTTTTTTAACCAATCAAGGAGTTATTTCATCCTTAACCGGACGTCATGATTATTTGATTATAGATGATTCTGATCATGCTTCCATTATTGAAGGGACACGCTTAAGTTTTTCTAAAGTATTGAAATATAAGCATAACAATACCGAATCGTTGGAAGATGTATTGTCAGATTTGCCGAACGATAAAATAAAAGTAGTAATTACGGATGGTGTGTTTAGTATGGAAGGAGATATCGCACCATTACCGAAAATTGTAGAGATAGCCAATAAATATGGTGCAACTGTTATGGTAGATGATGCACATGGGTTGGGTGTTCTTGGAAAAAACGGATGTGGTACAGTTAATCATTTTGGCTTAGAAGGCGAAGTGGAGTTAATTATGGGTACTTTCAGCAAGTCGTTGGCAACGGTAGGAGGATTTATTGCCGGTTCCAAGGAGTTAATTAATTATATAAAGCATAATTCAAGAGCATTAATATTTACGGCAAGTCTTACACCCGCATCGGTAGCTAGCGTAATTGAGGCGTTAAATATTATTCGCGATGAACCTCAACGAATAGACAAGCTTTGGGAGAATACAAATTATGCTAAAAAAGTTTTATCTGAAGCTGGTTTTGACACCGGGCATAGCCAAACACCCGTAATTCCTTTGTATATTCGCGACGATCAAAAAACGTTTATTTTTACTCAAATGCTTGCCGACGATGGAGTTTTTGTAAACCCTGTTATAAGCCCGGCTGTAAAGCCTGAAGATAGTTTAATTCGGTTCTCGCTTATGGCAACACACGAAAAACATCATATCGACGAAGCCGTTGAAAAATGTGTTATCGCTGCCAAAAAATTAGGAATATTGAAATAATGAATTGGAAAATTTTTTTTAAACACAATAAACTAAGTTTTTCTGTTTTATCAGTATTCTTTTTAATTACGTTAACCGTAATTTATTTTTTCCTAATCTATGTTGAAAAAAGAGAAGGAGTGGTACTAAATGATCCTTTTCTAAATTTATTTAATTCGTATGATGTTTCCATTCCTCTTTTTATTCTTACTTATGGAGGAACTGTTTTCGGGGTTGTTAATGCTCTTAAAAAACCTTCATTAGCTATATTAACAGCCATAACGTATATGCTCGTTTTATGGTTGCGTATGATATGCATGTACCTTACGCCATTGGAGCCACCCGAACATATCATTCCTCTCAGGGATTTTATTTTAGAAAGTACTTTTTATTCGGGAAATGTAAACTTAAAAGATTTATTCTTTTCGGGTCATACAGCTTCAATGTTTTTATTTTATATTACGAATGATAATAAAAAAATAAAATATATTTATTTGCTCGTTACTTTATTGGTGGCATCATTTGTGTTGGTTCAGCATGCTCATTATACTATTGATGTGTTGGTTGCTCCGGTTATGGTTTGGTTTGCATATAAAATAGCGAATAACTTGAAAGCTGTTTTTTTTAAATTTTAGCATGTGCTTTTATTGCCTTGTTGTATTAAATTTTGCTGAAAATAAAAAAATGAATTAAATTTGGCATAAAAAAATATGTTCACAAAAGAAGATATTCAGCAAATTGAAAATAAGGGAATCTCTGTAAGCGAACTAAATTATCAAATAAATCAATTTAAGGAAGGTTTTCCTTTTATTACCCTATCTAAGCCGGCAACCATTCATGACGGAATATTAAAGTTGGGATCGGATGATGAAAAAAAATATATTGATTTGTTCGATTCTTATGCTAAAGAACGTAAATTATTGAAATTTGTACCGGCTTCCGGAGCTGCAACACGAATGTTTAAAGATTTATTTTCGTTTATAGAAAGCGATCGAACTTTGGAGCAATTCCCTACAGTGAAAGAAGTAGTCGAAAATATTCATCAATTTGCTTTTTATGATTATTTGGCAGAGAAACTTAAGGAACAAGGATTTAATATTAAAAGCATTGACTCAAAATGCTTGATTGAAACTATCATCAACGAAAAGGGGTTAAATTACGGTTCTTTACCCAAAGCGCTGCTTTTATTTCATAAATATGGTAACAAAGCTCGAACATCATTAGAAGAGCATCTGGTTGAAGGTGCCTTATATTGCACTTCCGAAAACGATACCGTTTATTTGCATTTTACAGTATCGCCAGAACATAGAAAAGCATTTGAAAAAGTTGTAAGCGACAATTTGAATGAATATAGCTCAAAATATGGAATTAAATATCAGATTGATTACTCTGTTCAATTGCCTTCTACAGATACAATTGCAGTAGATTTGGAAAACATGCCTTTTAGAGATAAAAGTGGTAAGCTGGTATTTAGACCGGGTGGTCATGGAGCCTTGATACATAATTTAAATGCTATAGACGCAGACATTATTTTTATAAAAAATATTGATAATATAGTTCCGGATCGATTAAAAGATGAAACAATAAAATATAAAAAAATAATAGCCGGTTTTTTGGTTTTTCTTGAAAAAAATATATTTAGGTTTCAAGAGTCATTCGATAAAAACGAATTCAACGAAAAACTTTATAACGAGTTAATTGTTTTTTACAAAAAATATTTTCATAGGGATTTAGAGCTTTTATCCTTCGATGAAATAAGAAAAATTGTTTTCAGTCCGATACGTGTGTGCGGTATGGTTAAAAATGAAGGGGAGCCCGGTGGTGGTCCTTTTTGGACGAAGGGTAAAAATGGAAATATTTCGCTTCAAATTGTAGAATCTTCGCAAGTTGATTTTAAAAACGAAGAGCAAGCTCACCTTTTTAACCAAGCAACACATTTTAATCCGGTTGATTTGGTTTGTTCCGTCAAAAATTACAAAAAAGAGAAGTACGACCTTACTCAATATATTGATGCAAAAACAGGTTTTATTTCACAAAAATCTAAGGACGGTAAACCATTAAAAGCACTCGAATTACCCGGATTGTGGAATGGAGCAATGGCATATTGGAATACAATATTTGTAGAAGTACCCATAGAAACGTTTAATCCTGTAAAAACAATAAACGATTTATTACGCCCACAGCATTTGAATATGTAACTAAATGGTTCATTCGCTCGAATTTGACCAATCATAATTTATTTTTGATTAAAAGTTGCTAAATTCGATTTTTTTGCTATAATTTTATAAGCAAAATTTTATCACTATGAAAAAACAGCTATTTATTTGGTTATCAGCACTTATAGTGCAAGTTACAACATTACATGCCCAGGTTTCTGATATGATTTTTTCATATCAAATGGGAACCTACAATGAAATTTCGGGTGGAACCGTTTTAGGTGATGCTTCAACTGACGATCAACGATTTGTCGATCCAACAATTCCTTTAGGCGGAACTACCAATACAGGTATTGGCTTGCCTATTGGTTTTACTTTCCATTTTAATGGTTATGACTTTGATAGATTTGCAATCAATGCAAATGGATGGATAAGTCTTGGAACTTCGTCTTTAACTCCATCAGTCGATATTAATTCTACTTCTTCGTACACACCAATTAGCTCAACTGCAACAAATACTCCTTCATACTTACGCTCTCGTATTGCAGCATTAGGATGTGATTTGGGCGGACAAACTGGTTCAGAATTGAGTTATCTGACAATAGGAACGGCACCAAACAGAGTTTTAGTAGTTCAATGGAAAAATTATAGAAAATATGGTGCAGCGGGTGATAGTTATAATTTCCAGATTCGTTTATACGAAACCACCAATGTTGTTGAAATAGTTTATGGAACTATGACAAACAACACAACTTCAGGTACAACTCAAGTTGGTTTAGGTGGTTCTACTGCAACTGATTTCAATATTAGAACAACTACAACAGATTGGGCTGCTACTACTACAGGAACAACAAATGCTGCAACATGTACCATATCAAGTACTGTATTTCCGGCATCGGGTAGCATTTTTAGATGGACACCTTCTTCGTGTTCATCTCCAACCCTATTAACAGTTTCGAATGTAAGTTCAACATCGGCTCAACTTAATTGGACATCTACAAATTCAGAATTCCAACTAGAATATGGAACACAAGGTTTTACTTTAGGTACCGGAACACGCATAAGCAATATTAATACTACAACATATCAGTTAACCGGTTTAACACCAACAACAAATTATCAGGTATATGTTCGTGCCATTTGTGGAGTCGGCGATACCAGCACATGGGCATCCTTATCTTTTACAACACCTTGTAATGAAATAACAGCATTCCCTTGGTTAGAAGATTTTAGTGGTTCTACATTTCCTCCAAATTGTTGGATGAGAGGTCAAGGTCAATTGGCTGTTAATACGACATTTACATCTACTACAACATCAAGTTGGGTTGCCGATGGTTTTGCTAATAATAGTACTACCGGAGCAGCTCGTATTAATATATATAGTACAAATAAATTTGAATGGTTAATTGTTTAGTTTCACCACGTTGTTAATGGAAAAACGTCTCCCCCTTCCTTTG
>DAOOWN010000025.1:0-31739 GCA_035371305.1 Bacteroidales bacterium | reverse complement strand
AAAATAATAATGCAATTGTCAAGATATATTTCATGAAATTCATACTATATATCAATTAATTTTTCGGCAAATTTAATAAGCCTTTAAATAGGTTGTCATTTTTTGCTTCGGGAAATGAATCTAAAAACATTGAAATTAAATTGGAGTCTTCTGAAATGGCGGTTTGTAGGTAATTGTATGCCATGTTTTTTCTGTCTAATAAAATATATAAACCTGCGATTCTGTATAGTAAACGGACTTTTTCTTCTACTGAGTCGATTGAATTTTTTAGCACGCTAATACTTTTTTCCAAATTGCCTTTGGCTTGATATATTTCCGATTGCAGTAAGATAAAATCTGCCTCGTGTGGTAACAATGACAGTGCTTTGTTGATGTAACGGGTAGCTTTATTGAATTCTTTTTTGTGAAGCATTAAGTCGGCAAGAGTATAATTAAGTTCGGCGTCTTCTTTGTCAATTTTTGTGGCCATGTACAAATAGTGGTATGACATGTCAAAATCGTGAAGTTCTAAAAAAAGTCCGCCTAAGTTTACCAATGCTTTTACGTTGCTTTTATCGCTTTCGTATGATTTTAGATAATAGGCTGTAGCATTTAACGGGTCGTTGAGGCATTCGTAACATTTGCCCATGTTTAAATATATTTCCGATTCTTCACTAACATCAAAGCTAATAAGTTCTTGATAGGTTTCTAATGCTTTTTCGTATTCTTTGAGCAAAAAATACGATGAACCTTTGATGTATAATGCTTCGGGGTTTTCGGGAAAGATAGCTAAGGAATATTCCAAACAATCAAGCCCTTCGGTGTAGTTTTTAGAACGATAATAAAGCAGTGCAAGATATACCCATCTGTCGAAATTGAACGGATCGATTTGAAGTGCTTCTTCAATTAGCTTGATGCTTTTTTTTAAATGTCCTTTTAATGAGTGGCATAAAGCGATGCTTTCGAGTTTTTGAGCGTGTGCTATTTCGTCGTTTTCAACATTTACGCTTTTAAGTAACGCTTCAACCAAGTCTAGTTTTAATTTCTTTTTGTGGCTTAATTTATCGTCAATAATAAATGGGTTTTCTTCGTTTTCAATGATATTAGAGAAAATAATATCGTTTCCTAAAAGAAGGGTGTTATATGGGTCATTTTCATCTTCTTCTAATAATTCAATAGAAATGTTGAAAAATTTCTGTGCTTGATGAACGTTATTCAGCTCAATATAGGTTAGAGCTATATATAACGCATTATGAAAATCTGTCTTATCGAACAAATAGGCATTTTTAAAAGCATTCAGGGCTTCGTGGTATTTATGGGTATCGTATAAAAATTTCCCTTTTTTATGCCACAAAGTAGAGGAGATGGGATATAAAATAATGGCTTTTTCGATAGCTTTTTCGGCATATGAATACTTGCCTTGAAAATAATAAAAGTCGATAAGTCTTTCAAATTCTTCTTCCGAAGCAAAAAAACTGGTTCCTTGAGTCAGGGCGTCTTTAAATCGTTTCCCAAGTCCTTCTATATCAAAATCAAAAAAATCCTCAAACATAAATATTCAGCAGTAGCTTAATACAAAAGTAGTCAATATCCTCCTAAATTAAAAAAATAGTTATTAACAGAGATTAATTGGCATAAATGGATCTCAAATATCTGCTAATTATGATGATGCAGAAATTTCTTTTAGAAGCATTAAATACTAACTATTAAGTCGGTATGATTTTATTTTAAATACTTTTTTAAATGGCTCAACAAAATCGAGTTTTTCCCACGTAAAGAATTCAATTTCTTTTTTAATTTTTTTGTTGTAGCAATTCTTTTCAATTCCATTTCCATTGGGAACAATAAGCTCTACTTTCTTTTTGTATGGATCGCGTCCAAAGTGCCCGTATGCAGCAGTGGGTTCGTAAATGGGGAGTTTTAATCCCAAATGGTTGATAATAGAGTAGGGACGCATATCGTACACTTCCTGAATTTTTCGAGCTATTTCGCCATCGCTCATTATTTTGCCTTTTGCATCTTTTACTTTAGCTGTTCCAAATGTGTTTACATAAAAACCAACCGGCTGAGCAACGCCTATGGCATAAGCTACCTGAACCAATACTTCATCGCAAATGCCGGCAGCTACCATGTTTTTTGCGACATGCCTCATTGCATAGGCAGCCGAACGGTCAACTTTTGAGGGGTCTTTGCCGGAAAACGCTCCACCGCCATGTGCTCCGCGTCCGCCATATGTATCAACGATGATTTTTCGACCCGTTAAACCGGTGTCTCCATGAGGACCACCAATAATGAAAAGTCCGGTGGGGTTTACATGAAGTTTATATTTAAAATCGAATAATTTTTGAATCTTTTTGGGTAGTTGCTTTTTTACACGGGGTATAAGAATGTCTTGAACATCCTTATAAATTTTTTCCTGCATGGCTTTTTCGGCTGCTTTTTTAGCCTTTTCGGACGTGTTTTCGGCTTTTACAAATTCGTCATGCTGAGTGGAAATTACAATGGTATCTATGCGTTTGGGTGTGCCATTGTCTTCGTACTCAACCGTAACTTGCGATTTAGAGTCGGGTCGAAGGTAGAGCATATGTTTGCCTTCTCTTCGAATGGCAGCCAGTTCTTGAACAAACATGTGTGCCAATTCAATGGGCATGGGCATATAGTTTTCCATCTCGCGACAAGCATAGCCAAACATCATGCCTTGGTCGCCAGCTCCTTGTTCTTCGGGCTTTTTGCGATCAACTCCTTGACGAATATCGGGTGATTGTTCGTGAATAGAACTGATAACTCCACAGCTATTCCCATCGAACATATATTCGGCTTTGGTATAACCAATGCGATTTACTACTTTTCGAGCGACTTCCTGAACGTCAACATAACCTTCGGTTCTGACTTCGCCGGCAAGAACAACCAAACCGGTTGTAACCAATGTTTCGCATGCAACTTTTGAATTGCTGTCGGCAGTTAAAAAAGCATCTAACAATGCGTCCGAAATCTGATCGGCTACTTTATCGGGATGTCCTTCGGATACTGATTCTGAAGTGAATAAATAACTCATAAATTTTTTTTTTGCAAAAATAGTATTTTTATATACGAAATCCAATGTTTATTCCTAAAAGTATTTTAAGCGAATTTTTAAATGGCACAAAATCATATTTATTTAATGTATTTCCTCCGTTTTGAGGTATGTTTGTTTGCCAAATAATGTCTCTAAAGCCCATGCCATAGTAGAAGTCAAATGTATAATGATTATATGCATATTGATAACCCAATTTTACGGCTAAATATTGATAGGTTGCCGAAATACTTTGATTTCTTAGTTTATAATACGAATCGGTTATGCTTGCGTGTGCATATGAGCCATTGATGGCCCAATAAAAACCTTCGAAAGGCAAAACCCCATGTTTGCGTCCCAAAAAATAATTTTTATATTCTATTTGTATGCGATAGCCTTCTATTATTAGTCGTTCGTTGTTATATGCTTCAATATAATAAGCGTACGGTGCTTTGTTAAGGTATGCGCCTAATATTTGAATGGTTGAAAAGGTTGCAATCGTTTTTTCAAATCCCAGTCGATATTCGGCAGTATATAAAATTGGCCCTTGAAATATAGCAAAAGGATTGCATTTAATGTTGAGTGTATGAGGAATTGTATCGTAGTTGCCTATTTGCGACCATAAGGATAATTTAAAGAATACTATAAAAATGAGTAGGATTAAAATTTTCATTATTTTAATCTATTAGTTGTGGATAATGGTAAGGATTTATTATTTCGGGTGTGTTTCTGTTTTCGCGGCTTAAACTTGCCAATGGAGAAACGGTATGAGCATCCAATAATCCATCGGAATACGGTTGAATAAGCGATTTAACGGTTGAAACAGTAGAATGTTCATTTAACCAATCGTTCAACTTTTCGTTGGGTAAAATGAGTGGCATTCTTTTTTTTGTGTTATGTATCTTTTCCATCAGCTTGTTGGCAGGTGTGGTGATGATGCTAAATGACATTATAATTTCTCCTGTTTCGGTATCTGTCCAACTATCATAAATACATCCAATATTTAGCAATTCGTTTTTAGAATGGTAGATAAAATAAGGATATTTTTTTTGTTGTACGTTACGCCATTCGTAAAATCCTTTAATTCCGAGTATGCAACGTTGTTTTTGAATGGCTTTTTTAAAAGAAGGTTTCTCAAATATTGTTTCACCCATTGCATTAAGTGTTTTGCTTTTTATTTCGGAAGCATTGGCTTTGTTTTTAACCCAGTAAGGGATTAAGCCCCAGTTCGAGAGCAACATTTTATCCGATAAAACGATGGGAAGCAATGGGAATTGAAAACCACTAACAAAGTAATAAGGCTCAAGGTTCTTTATATTCGATGTTGAAATTTCCTTATTAAGACGTTTACTGTAATTTTCGACATATTTTTTTGGTGAGGTTTCAATAAAAGCAACACTAAAACACATTTTTTTATAGTGGTTGAATGATTTTTATTATACTGTTTTTTAACTTTATGGGCAATGTTAATAAATAGGCACCTTGTACAAGAGTATTGTTTTTTAAAAACGGAAAAATGCTTTGGTATGAATTGTTTATATTTTCATCTTTGACAAAAACTAGCAAATAATCCACATCCATTTCGCTAAAAAAATCAATTTTAGGATTCTTTATTAAAAAAACAGACTCATTAAATGAGTAAATGTGAAACGCTTGATGGTCGATTAAATCAAGTTTTATCTCAAGCTGGTCGTTTATCGCTTTTACCAGGGCATGCGAAGGTTTTTGTGATAACAAGCCCCATATTTCAACGTTTTCAAGGCTGTTGTCTCGATTTTTTAATTTATTTATTTTCTTTTTTGGTGCCATTTTTCCATGTTCTGTTTTTCCACTTTACCGGAACTACAAAAGACCAAAATGCTATTGTGCTAATGTACAAAATATAAGTTAAAGAAACAAATGGATAATAATAAAGCCATTTTTTGTGTAGAGGTATTATTTTTTTTCCGGATATAAAAAGCGGCAAATCAATGAATAATTTAATAATTATAAGTGCAAAAATTATGAACAGTAGCGTATTGTTGAATGCACCCCAAACCATTCCGATCAACAGTCCAAAGTGGATAATAAATATGATTGAAGCCACAAAAATCGCCATTGCATTTTTGTAATATTTGGCTTTGGATGCCCACCTTAAACGCTGATTTATAAAGTTTTGCAAATTATATGATGCAGGTACAGATACCGCCGATGAAGGTAAAACATTCGCTATTACATTCCCTTTTTGTTCTATATATTTGTGAAGTAAAAAAACATCGTCGCCCGATGGAATGGAAGTGTCTATGGCTTGGTATAATTCTAATGCTTTTGTTTTGGGGATAGCTAAATTGGCGCCACTGCACATAAAAGGTTTTTTTGCTATTATGCTGGCTATGGTTAAATATTGCATAGCAGCAAAATCGAGTTGTTGAAACATATTAAAATACGTAGCCTTTTTTACTTCAACATAAACGGGTGATACAATGATAGCTTCTTCGCTCATTTTCGATATATTAGACGAAAGCCAATCGTTTTGCATTTTTACATCAGCATCTGTCATTATTACCCATGCGTAGTTACACTTTGTCAATCCATATTTTATGGCTTCTTTTTTTCCTTCTTTTCCATCGGGAAGCTGATACCATTTTAGTTTAGTATGAGTTATTTTCTTCAATTTATTTATGGTTTCATCGGTTGAGTGGTCGTCCACAATGACGATTTCAAATAACGAATACGATTGATTTAAAAGTTGATATAACAAAAAATGAATGTTCTTCTCCTCGTTTCTAACTGCTATTAAAATGGAAACCGGCTTAATTATGCTGTTAAATGAATGTTGTTTTTTTGTTGCTATTAACAAATGCACAGCAATCCATACCATAAATGCCAAATAAAAGGCAAAAAGGAATAATAATATGATGATAAAATAATACAGGATATATTTTTCGTAAAGCTATCAAAAAAAAAGAAAATCGAAAAGAAGATTAAATGGTCAAAATTTCTTTTTCTTTGGCAGCTAATATATCGTCAATTTTTGCGATGTATTGGTCGGTAGATTTTTGGATTTTTTCTTCTGCTTCTTTTATTTCGTCTTCAGCAGTACCATCTTTTTTGAGTTGTTTGAGTTCTTCATTCGCATCGCGACGAGCATTGCGAATACCAATTTTAGCCGTTTCGCCTTCGTTTTTTACTTGTTTAACAAGCTGCTTACGACGTTCTTCGCTAAGTGGAGGGACAATGATTCGAAGTATTTCGCCGTTATTTTGAGGGTTGAAGCCAATATTGGATGCTTGTATGGCTTTTTCTATGGGTTCGAGCATGCTTTTGTCCCATGGTTGAACGATGATGGAACGAGGATCGGGTGCTGCCACATTAGCAACTTGATTTAATGCTGTTTTGGTTCCATAATAATCAACATAGATGCCATCGAGCATCATGGGCGAAGCTTTTCCGGCTCTGATTTTTAAGAGTTCCGATTCCAGGTGTTTAATAACCTTGTCCATTTGTTCTTTCGCAGAATCCAGACAAAATTGAACTTCTTCCGTCATAGTACATTTCTTTTGACGGCAAAGTTAGTAGAAAAAAAAATATAGACAAAGAAAGATTCTAATTAAAATGAATACCCAAGAGAAAAACCTAATTTAACTTTTGTGCCGGTATTTTTTGGTCCGGTAAAACTAACCAGAAAGCCTCCTTTTGCTACGTTATTGTCATAATTGTTGTTGCGTGTATATTCAATAAAACCGGGTCCAATATAGAAATCGAAAACAAAACCGTTTTTTAAAAACCATTGTGAGCCAAAAAGCAAACCTCCTCCTTTGCCTTTAGCAGTACCGTTTATGGCATTGCTATATCTGTCAAGTGTTTTGTTGTAATGTTCTTCGTAATCGTAATATCCGCCAATATATATGGAAACATGCGATACAGAATCGTTGTAAAAATAATGACGAAGTTGAGGCATGATTACAAAACCATCGTTATTATAAGTTGATTGACCTGAACCACTTTTGTTAGAGATATAAGTATAGCTGCCTCCTAATGAAAAATAATTGTTGATGAAAAATCGCTCTATTGAGAGGGGAATTGCCGAAGCTACTCCACCCAATGGATTTATTTTTAAAATGTTTTTATTGTGATGAAAAATCGCTTTTTGACTATAGATATTAATCGAATGATATAATAAAATAAGAATTAAAATAAACCTTGACTTCATTCTAAAATTGCTATTTTTTTGTTCAACACGTTTTGATTGCTTTTTATACTAACGAAATAAATACCTTTTTGTTCAATATTAAAAGAGTAGTTGGCATCATGGATGTATTTTTCAAATACAATTTGTCCATTTGAATTAAATACAGTAATTTGTGAGTTAGTTTCAATATTGTTGATTATAACTTTATTTTGATATGTGTATAGTTGGACTTTATTTAAAGAACTGGTTTCGGAGTTTAAAGGATATTCAAAAGTCAGATTGTCAATATATAAAGTACTGTTTGGCTGAGGAGCATCTTTGTCTGACGATAAAACTATTATGTTTAAATGAGTTGGCGTTTCTGATAAATTGCTATAATTAATGTTGATTGTAAATGGTGTCCAATTTAGAACTGTTGCAGTTGTTTTAAAATTACCTTGTGCTATTGTATCCCATACATTACCGTTTTGCTTTAGCAATAATACTCCAATAAATGCTTGATCGCCATTAATGGGTTCGTATTGGTAAAAGCCTTTTAAGATAGTTGGTTTATATGTAAATGGATATCCGCCCTCAATGGTACTTACGAAATTGATAATATTTACATTAAAATCACCTAACGTTACTAAACCCGGAATGGGTGTGCCGAAGATGGATTTTGATTGAATTTTTGCTGCAGCTGTTCCGTTTTGGACAATACTGTTTTCTTTTTGTACGCAAAATACATTTAATGAACCCGTTGTGGAGTTTGGAGTATCCCAATAGGTCGGGTTTTGATAGTTGCTTTCGTTGTACCACGACTCAAAGTTTCCATTTGGAACTTGTTGTGATAAGGCCTGTAAACTGATTGCTAGCATTACTAAAAAAAACAAAACTCTCATACTTATTTTTTTCAAAGATAAGAGCTTTGTTAAATAAAACAAATGACCGTAAATTATTTTAATTTTATTTGATTTACTAATGTTTTAATTTCTTGTTCTTTATCTTTGTCAGAAATTAAAAGCATATTTTCGTGCTCTACAATAATAAGGTTTGAAACGCTATTTATTACTGCAATTTTTTCGTTAGGTAGTTGTATAAAGTTATTTGATGAATTTTGTATATATACATGTTTACTTCTGATGATATTATTTTCCTTGTCTTTCTTCAAATTTTCAAACAGCGACCCCCAAGTACCTAAATCAGACCAGCCAAAATCGGATTTTATAACATAAACATTATCTGCTTTTTCCATAATTCCATAATCGATGGAAACATTCGGACATTCGCTGTATATGTAAGATAACGATTTTTCATTGTCAATTGGGTTGTTGGAGAATTCATTAAATAAATGATAAACTTCTGGAAGGTTTTTTTCAAAAGCTTGGTCAATGGTTTTAATATTCCAAATAAATATGCCGCTATTCCAAAAAAAATCGCCGCTTTTTAAGAAAAACTGTGCTAATTCGTAGTTGGGTTTTTCGGTAAAGGTTTTTACGCTCATAATAGGGCTGGTGTTTTTCTCATCGTGATTAACTTGAATATAGCCATATCCTGTTTCGGGTCGGGATGGCTTGATTCCGATGGTTAAAAGAGCATTGTTTGATGAAATAAAGTCTAATCCGGTTTTAATAATCTGAATAAATTTATCGTTGTGTAAAATTAAATGATCCGCAGGGCTAACGATAATATTGGCATTGGAATTCAAGTTTTTAATAAAAGCGTTGGCATACGCAATGCATGGAGCGGTATTTTTACGCATGGGTTCGAGCAGAATGTTTTTTTCGGGTACGAGGGGCAGTTGTTCTACAACGATTTTCTTATATTCTTGATTGGTTACAATAATCATGTTTTCATAGGGGCATAACGTTAAAAAACGTTCGGCTGTTTCTTGTAAAAAGGTTTTTCCTGTTCCCAGAATATCCAGAAATTGTTTTGGATAAGTTGATTTGCTGAGTGGCCAAAAGCGGCTTCCAATACCGCCTGCCATGATAACAACGTATGTATTGTTTTTCATTTTTTTTTGACGGCAAACCTACATAATTATTTCATAATGTCAAAATATAGTGAAAGGCTAAGTAAGAGCAATGGATTAAAAACAATGCGTCAATATTTTATGCCAATTAGCAGCATGTCGTCCACTTGAAAATAACCGTTTTTCCATTTATCTATGGTTTCTTCCACTACCTTGAGTTGCTCTTTCATAGGTAAATCCTGAATAGCAATAAGCATTTCTTTTAGTGGTTTATATTTGAATTTTTTTCCGTCAGGTCCACCAAACTGGTCGGCATAACCATCGCTAAACATGTAAAACGTATCGCCTTTTTGAATTTCGATGGTGTGTTTAGTGAATGGTCTTAGTTCATCGTACAAGCCAATGGGCATTTTATCTCCTTTATACTCCATTAATTCCTTGTTTCGTATGTGATAAAGCGGATTGTTGGCTCCGGCAAATTCGACGATGTTTTTCTCGAAATCGAAAACACAAAGTACCATGTCCATTCCGTCTTTAGTTTGACGGTCGCCGGTTTGATTAAGTGCGTTGATGATGTTTTCGCGAAGTTTATTAAGAATAAGATCTGCATCTAATTGTTCCATTTTTGCAATTATCTCATTCAAAAACGAAATGCCCAATAAGCTCATAAATGCACCCGGAACTCCATGACCGGTGCAATCTGCTGCAGATACAATCAGTTTATTGTCTTTTGATGTAATAAAATAATAGTCGCCACTTACAATATCGCGAGGTCGATTGAATATGAAGAAGTTTTCGTAAAATAAATTTTCGATGATTTTTATAGGTGGGAGTACTGCCTGCTGAATACGGCTTGCGTATTTTATGCTGTCCATAATTTCTTGTTTTTGCAAGCTTATTTCATCACGCTGTTGTTCTATTTCGTGTTTTTGTTGTGTTATTTCTTCGTTTTGTTTTAAAATTTCCTGATTTTTTTGATTCAATTTGATATTTGCTTGTTTTTTAATTTTATAGTTGCGGTAAATGAAAAAACCAAGAAATACCAGAAGAAGCATCATGGCAACAAATAAATATAAAATGAGTTGTTGCATATGTATTTTTGCCAGTTGCTCGTTTAGAACTTTTTTTTGTTCGTCAATTCTCTCTCCTTGTTTATCGATTTCTTTTTTCTGATTGGCAAGGATTACCGATTTTTGATTGATTTCTTCGTTTTTGGCTTGTAATACTTTTTCGCGTTGTTCAAGTTCTAGAATTTTGAGCTTTAGTAGGGCTGCATTTGTTGATACTTGTTTTTGAATTAATTGAAGTTCTTTTTTTTGTTTTTCTATTTGTTCTATTTGTTTGTTTATTTCGTTTTGCTGTTGAGCAATTTGGTTTTGTTGTTTTTCTATTTCTTGCCGTTGTTGTAATATTTGTTGATTTTGTTGTTCAACGATTTCTTTTTCTTTTTGAAGTTCTTTATCGGTTTGTTTATAAATAACTTCCCAGTCTGCTTTAGATGTTACGGCACCGGCAACAAATAGTTCGTTGGCTTGAAAACCATTTTCGGTTAGTTTTGACAGGTTTACTTCATAACTTTTTCGATTTTTAATAACGATAAAGTTAACCATCGACTTATGAAATTCATAGTTCTCGGTAACAATCAATATTTTTTTGTTTTCGTAGTATTTTGAAACTTTATCAATATCGTAATGTTCGTTTTTATTAAAAAACAAAAGATCGCAGTTTGGTAGTTGTGTGTAATCATGGGTATGCAAAACTTTCATGGGTTTATTGTGTAGCAATTTGCGTTTTTGAGCCATGTTTTTTATAGCTGTTATTAAGTTGGTGTCGTTAGATAGAATGCAGAGTTTAAAGGTGTCGATTTGTTTTTCGTTAGGCCAAACAATGTATTTAGCTATATCTAAAATCCAAACAGCTCTTGATGGATTGTCGAATTCTTGTTGAGAAAAAATTCTTTGATTAAGAAAAATGAAAAGAAATGTAAGTGCTAAAAAATATTTATTCATTTTATAATTTTTGGACGTTATACGAAAATGCTTCATAAAAGTTGTTTTTTTTAATGTTCGTTATTCCATATCAGGGTGCTTAATTTTTAATGCATTTCCTTTTTCGTCCCATTCTATATAGCGAATTATTTTACCATCACGAGTATTGCCTTCAAACCTTGGTTTACCCGATAAATACCAACCTTTAAATATTCCATTTTCAATGCCTTCTCTGTAGCGACGTTCAACCATTTTTTGTCCATTAGGGTAGTACCAGGTCTCAACGCTGTCTTTTATTCCGTATATAAAGTAACGCTCATGAATAAGTTGTCCGTTTTCGTTGAAATATTTCCATAATCCGTGTTCTTTTTCTTTTTTTACTTCGCCGGTTCGTTCTATTTCTCCATTTTCGTGATAATATGTCCAAATTCCATGTGCTTCACCTTCTTTATAATATCCTTTTGCTTTTATCAATCCCGATGTATAAAACCATATCCATTGCCCGTCTTCTAAGCCGTTTTTAAATTCACCTGTTGACACTAATTTGCCATTTTTATCGAAAAAACGCGATGTTCCGTTTTCCAATCCGTTTACAAACGATTTTTTAGCTATTATTTTACCTTGTTCATTACGCTCAATTAATATGCCTGTAAAGGGTTGTTGGGTAGATTTGTCATACAGTAATTCTCCGTCTTTTTCGTATAATTGTTCTATTTCGGCTGTTTGAGGAAAAATTGAAGTCGAAAAAAACAAGTTTAAAATAATATAAGAGATGAAATTTTTCATTTCAATCAAATATTCAAAAATAGACAAAAAAAGTTGAGAAACGAATGAAAATTGTATAATGGGGATTATCCCTTATCGATTTTCTATAACGTGTGTTAGCAGGTCGGTCATGGAAACTCCAAAATAACGGGCCTGCTGGGGCACGATACTGGCTTCGGACATACCGGGAACCGTATTGATTTCGAGGAAATACAACATTTCGTTGCGGATAATATAATCCACACGTACAATTCCCTGGCATCCGAGAAAATCGTATATCTGTGATGTGTATTGCTGACACAGTTCGTACATATTTTTCGAAATGCGCGCCGGTGTTATTTCTTCTGACATGCCGGCAGTATATTTGGCTTCGTAATCGAAAAATTCATTTTTGGGAACAATCTCGGTAATGGGCAGAACCGAAGAAAATGTTTTGGTTTTCACTACTCCGCATGATATTTCGGTTCCTTGAATAAATTCTTCAATAATCACTTCGTTATCTTCTTTAAAAGCCAATTCCATGGCAGCATCAAAATCTTCCATCTTCTTCACTTTGGACGTACCGCAACTTGAACCTCCATTGTTGGGTTTTACAAAACATGGAATACCCACATGACGCAGGATAGTCGTTTTATCGTATTTTTCGTTTTTGCGCACTAAGACTGATTTGGCAAGGTTTACCGGCAAGTCTCGCAATGCGAGCTTACAGAAATATTTGTTGAAAGTTAATGCAGAAACCAACGATGGGCAGGTTGAATGTGGAATATTCATCATTTCAAGGTAGCCGGGTAATAACCCGTTTTCGCCGGGTGTGCCGTGTATGATGATATAAGCATAATCGAATTTTATTTTTTTGCCTTCTAACTCAATTCCAAAGTAACTTTTATCAACTTCAATTCCTTTTTGGTCAGGATAAAACCAACCATCGTGTCTAACTAAAACCGGATAAACATTGTATTTTGATTTATCTAGCCATTGAACTATTTGTTTAGAACTTTTTACAGAGATTTCATATTCAGATGAATAACCACCGTACATGACAGCAACATTAATCATACGCTTTTTTTATGCTAAGATAATGCGATCTGAAACTCTTGTATATTGAGCTATAAAAAAGTTATTAACGAGATTTATTTAATAAATCAGAAAAAGATGATTTATTTTTATGATTGATGGATTACAAATCAACTTTTCACTTCAGTTTATTCATGTATAAAGAGTTCGGATAGCATCTCTTCCACTTCTCTTGATGAATTTATAATAACTTGTTCTATTTTCCCTCCAAATTCTTTTGCCATTGGTGTTGAATTCATTCTCGAAATATACGTTTTGCCGTTACTTTTTTCATAAATACTAATTCTGCAGGGCATCATTGGTGAAATAATTCTATGGTCATCATTTTCTAATATTTCGGCTGAATATTTTGGATTGCAAATAGCAAAAACCACAACAGGCCGTATATTTTTATCATGATTTTTTAATGTTTGTTGTAAATCATGAATGGCGGATATTTTCCATGAATTATTTTCTATTTCTTTTTTAGCTTTTTCAATAGTAACGTTAAAATCGTATTTGCTAACATTTTCTAAAAACATATCTTTTTATTTTGTGTTTTAGACAAGAATCAGCTAAAAAGGTTTAATTAATAAAACCACATTTTAAGAACTTACCTTTTAAAATCCATAACACACGTTTTGCCATAAACTTTGTGTGGGGCAATACCAACTCCAATTTGCCGATATCCAAAATCGAGTATATTTTTTCTATGTCCAAGTGAGCTAACGCCATGGTCAATAAGCAAATCAATCACTATTTCTAATGGGTTGGTATCGTTATAATCAATATTTTCACCATCCAAATAGTTGTTTCCGGTGTTATGTCGAATAATTCCTTTAGATCCGATTAACTTTGCATGGTTTTTGGCGATGGTCGAAAGTTTTTCGTCATAGTAAAGTAAATGAAGTGGTTTGGCTTTTTTTAACGTACTTATCAATGTTTTTATGTAAAAATCGTTTTTGTTTGCATTTATAGATTCGAGGTAGGGATTTAATTTCATCATTAAAAAATATTGTGGGTAAGCTCTCGCCATGTTTACGTACATAATAACTTCTTTTTCATCCTTGTTTAAAATAGAAGATGATTTGGCCGTATTGCACTTGGCTACAATACTGTCGGGGTAATATTCTTGAGCCCAAACGGAGGTTTGTAAAAAAAATATGATTACTAAAACAAGTTTCATAATTCTAAAAACGATTAAATAATTAACTTATTATTTTTTTTAAATGATAGCGTTGCACAATCTTAAATTTAGATTTACCTTTGTAAAAAAAAATATATGCAAAAAGTTCAACAAATTATTTTAGTTGTTTTTGGGATAGCCATTATTGCTTTATTTGTTATTGTATTTAACGAAAACAAAAACAGCGTTGCAACCAATGAATCAAAGAACAATGACACTACAGTACATAAAGAACATAAAATTGCTTTTGTCAATGTAGATTCTTTGCTTAAAAAATATAAATTCTACGAAGTATTGGAGCAAAAACTGATGGATAAGCAAAAATCGCTAGAAAGCGATTTGAATCGTAAAATGGCTGCTTTTGAAAAAGAAGCTCAGGAATTTCAACGTAAAGTGCAAACCAATAGCTTTTTGAGCCAGGAAAGTGCCCAACGTCAAGAGCAAGAACTAATGGTGAAACAACAAAATTTGTACAAACTGCGTGAAGATTTGAGCAACGAATTAGCAATGGAAAGTCAAAACCTTGAGAAGCAATTGTTAGATACCGTAACAAATTTTTTAAAGGAATTTAATGCGAATAAGAAATACGATTACATTTTGAACAAAGCTGCCATGCTCTATGGCGACGAAGGCTTAGACATTACCGATACATTGGTTAACTTGTTAAATAATCGATACGAACCAAAAGGAAAATAAAGATAATGCATGTTGGTTCTGTCAAATTATCTTACAAAACACGTATATTACCCTACTCAAATTAAATATCTTCCTTCTGACCAATTAGGTATAGTTGTGGTAATACCTTGCTACAACGAAGAAAATATTACCGGAATTTTACAGTCACTATACGATTGTATTCGTCCACACTGCGATGTAGAAGTGATAGTGGTTGTAAATGCTCCTCAAAATGCCGATTTAAGCGTAAGAGAAACAAATCGCATGCGAATTTCGGACTTTTACAAATGGACTGAAACACATGCTGATACTCAGTTAAAATATTACGTATTAAATTTTGAACACTTACCCGAAAAAGATGCAGGGGTGGGTTTGGCTCGTAAACTTGGTATGGACGAGGCAGTGCATCGGTTTTTATTATGCCAAAATCCAGTAGGAGTTATTGCTAATATAGATTCCGATTGCACATGTAGCAGAAATTATCTGACAGCTTTAGAAAATGAATTTCGTAATAAAAAAACGAAAGCATGTTCTATCCGTTTTGAACACCCGATAGAAGGGAATGAATATCCAAAAGAAAATTACGAATCTATTGTTCAATATGAACTTTATCTTCATTATTACGTATTGTCGCTTCGCAGAACCGGACATCCTTTTACATTTCACACCATTGGCAGTTCGTTTGCTGTTAGAGCGAACGCTTATGCTATGCAAGGGGGGATGAATAAGCGAAAAGCAGGTGAAGATTTTTATTTTTTGCAGAAAGTGATTCCTTTAGGAGGCTTTACGGAATTAAATAAAGCTTGTGTATATCCGGCACCACGTTCGTCGGTTCGCGTTCCATTTGGTACAGGAGCTTCGATTGAAAAAATGCTTAAAACAAAACAATACAATTACGAAACATACGATTTGAAGGCTTTTGATGATTTGCAACGTTTTTTTTCATATATAGAAGCTATGTATGTATCCGGTGATTTTACTGAATTGCTAAAAAAAATAGAAGAACCATTACATTCGTTTTTAATTGAAAATGATTTTTTGAACCGCATCCATGAAATTCAAAAAAATACGGCAACAAAAAAAGCCTTTATGCAACGCTTCTTTAGGTGGTTCAATGCATTTATAGTTTTAAAATATATGAATTATAGTCACAATGGGTTTTACCACAAAAAGCCTGTTCAAAACATGGCTATGGAATTTATTAAGAAATATAATCCCGATTTAATTCCTATTAGCGGAAGTGCTGTAGATTTGTTAACTATTTTCAGAAAATTGTACTAAAAAAGGCTGCCTTTGTGAGACAGCCTTTTCTTAATATAAATATTAATTGATTATTTTTTTTCGGGTTTCAAATAAACTTTTACATAATTATTCATTACGAAGTATTTGTTGGCCAATTCTTGAATATCTTTAGCGGTTACTTTATTTATAATATTATTGTATTCGTTTAAAGAACCGGTTAAATCATTGTAATAATACATGTTATCGAGTTTGCGAATCCACCAATTATTTTTCTTAAGATCGGTTTCGCGTTCGCGAATGAGTTGTTCTTTGATTTTCTTTAGATTTTCTTCGCTGGGTCCTTTTTTCTGTAATTCTTGCATTTGTTTTATTACAACTTTAGAAAGTTTGTCTTGGTTTTTGGGGTCGCAACCAAATATAATGGTAACAGAAATTTCTTCTTTAGGGTATTTATCGTAGTCTAAACGAGCTTGAATACCATATGTTCCGCTTTCTTTTTCACGAACATTTTCGCGCAACATAATGTCAAGAATCTTAATTAAAATATTGGTTTTAATGTTGTTTTCTGAAGACCATTCATAGTTTGTATTCCAAGCCATACCAACAAAGCCTTTTTCGTCTTTACCTTTGTAAACGGTTTCTTGTACGATGCCTGAGGGGAATTTGGGACTAACGTCTTTCCACATTTCAGATTTTGCTTGAGAAGGTAAGCCTCCAATGTATTTTTGAATTAATGGTAATGCTTCGTTTTCGTTAATGTTCCCTACAAAAAAGAATTTAAAATCGCGGGCATTATTGAAACGTTCTTTAAAGAACTGTATTGATTTTTCGAGTGTTACAGTTTGTAATTGTTCTTCGGTAGGTATTAAAATAGTACGTGGGTCGTTTTGTGTTATAATTTTGGTGAACTTATCGAAAAAAGCAAATTGTGGGTTGCTTGAAATGAACATAAATTGGCTTTTTAGTTTAGACATAAAAGCTTTGAATGCTTCATCGTCTTTGCGAATATCGGTAAAATACATATAAAGTAATTGTAGCATGGTTTCTAAATCGGCAGGAGCTACTTTCCCGTTAAATCCTTGTTTTAGGTCTTGAATATACGGAGTAATATCAATGTCTTTGCCGGCGAGTTTCTTTTTAAGGTCAGATTTACTGAATTGACCTAAACCACATTCTTCGATGATACTGGATGCGTACATGGCGTTGAGAATATCTTCGGTTTTAGCAAGCGAAGTTCCACCTAAAGTATAACCGGAGAATTGAATTTCGTTGTTTTTGAAATCGGTTTGTTTTAAAATTACCTGTGCGCCGTTTTCGAATGTATATTCTACGGTCCCCAAATCTTTGTTTTCTTTTCTGTTGACAACTTTAGAGCCTTCGGGGATTTTTGCCAATAGGGGGGCATCGGTTTGCTTATCTTCGTATGCGGTAAGTTGTAATGATTTTACTTTGTCTATAATTTTTAATACATCGTCTTTGGTTGGAACTTTAATGCCATCTTTTTTGGGTGCAGTAATCATTACCACTAAATTGTTGTCGGTAATCCATTGTTTCGACAATGCATTTACTTCTTCTAGTTTAATTTCAGGAAGGAATTGTTTGGCAAATTCAAATTCTTTAACAGCACCGGGAATAGGATTTTTAGCAAGGAAATGATATACGTATTCCATGGCTAAATTGCCCGATTCCATTTTGTCAAATTCTTTTGCTTGTTTTTCGTATCGTTTTAACAACTCAGTTTTTTGACGTTCAAATTCGGTTACTGTAAAACCAAATTGTTTAACGCGTTGATTTTCCGTCATAACGGTTTCAAGTGATTTTTCAATCTGGTTTTCTTTAGAAACGGCATAACCCAGATACGAATCTTTGGTACGTGCTAAAAATTCTCCGTATTGAGTTCCGGCATAAATATAAGGGCAATCGGGTTTTTGGCCGATTTCTTCTAAACGATTGTTAATCATGCCGGTGAATAAATCTTGCATGAGTTGGAATTTAAAATCTTCGATGGTTTCGATGTATTTTTTGGGGTGTTTGTAGAAAAACATTACGGTATTGCTGGTAGCTTCTTCATCGGTTTCGATGCTAACAAGTGGTTCTTTATTGTCGGGTAAATCGAAAATTTCGCGTTTGCGTTCGTTTACCGGATTTTGAATACCGCTAAAATGTTGTTTTATTTTTTGTTCCATTTGATCTACATCTATGTCGCCCACAACGATCACTGCTTGTAGGTTTGGACGATACCAGTCTTTATAGAACTGACGAAGGGTTTCGTGTTTGAAAGTTTTTAAAATTTCGGGTTTGCCAATAGGAATACGTTCTGCATATTTTGAATCTTTGAAAATAACAGGGAAGGATTTTTTTCTCATTCTATCGTCTGCACCTAGGCCTAAACGCCATTCTTCTAAAATTACACCACGTTCTTTGTCAATTTCTTTTCCGTCGAGTGTAACTTGGTGTGCCCAGTCTTCGAGTATTTGGAAGCCTTTGTCAATCAAATCGGTTTGGTCGGTAGGTACTTTAAGCATATATACTGTTTCGTCAAAGCTGGTGTATGCATTTAAATCGGCACCAAACTTAATACCCATACGTTCTATGGTATTTACTAATTCGGCATGGGGGAAATTTTTTGTGCCATTAAAGCACATATGCTCGCAAAAGTGAGCAAGACCTTGTTGGTCATCTGTTTCGAGAATGGAACCTGCATTCACTGCTAAGCGAAGTTCTACACGTTTTTCGGGTTTTGCATTTTTTCGAATGTAATAAACCAGACCATTATCGAGTTTTCCCATTTTTATGTTGGGGTCGATAGGCATTTTTTCCTGACCAATTGCTGGTCGAATTAATGTAAATAATGGCAACAGCCACAATAAATTAATTAAACGAATCATAAAATATGTGTTTTAGTTATTAATTTAAATTAAGACGTTTTTATGCCGTTAAAGTTACAAGAAAAAATATATTTATACGAAAATATTTGTCAGTTCGTTACAGAAAAAATGTAAGTGTAAGAAAAACAGAAGCTTAAATTAAATTTCTTTTTCTACTTGGTATTTATTTCTATCGCTTGAATTGCGTGAAATAAGTTCGCCTAAAAAGCCTGATAAAAATAATTGAACACCAAGAATAATGGCAAGCAAAGCCAAATAAAACAGAGGTTTGTCGGTTACGTTTCGTGTTGGTATATTATTCCACGATTTGTAAACTTTTTCGGCGAGTAAATAAATAGAAACTCCACCGCCTAAAATAAACATAATGGTTCCCCAAACGCCAAAAAAATGCATGGGGCGACGTCCAAAACGTGTTATAAATGTAACAGACATCAAATCGAGTGGACCGCGTACAAATCGTTCTAAACCGAATTTACTTTTTCCGTATTTGCGTTCGCGATGCTGGACTACTTTTTCGCCAATTTTTTTAAATCCTGCCCATTTTGCTAAAACAGGAATATAGCGGTGCATATCACCATATACTTCGACGCTTTTAATAACCTGGTAACGATATGCTTTTAATCCACAATTCATGTCGTGGAGTTTAATGCCGCTTATTTTTTTTACAGTCCAATTATAAAGTTTACTTGGAATTCTTTTACTGAAAAGCGGATCGTGTCTTACCTTTTTCCAACCTGATACCAAATCGTATTTATCTTCAACAATCATACGGTAAAGCTCAGGTATTTCGTCGGGACTGTCTTGTAAGTCGGCATCCATTGTTATTACAACTCTTCCTTTTGTCTTTGAAAAACCTGTATGCAATGCAGCTGCCTTGCCGTAATTTCTGAAAAATTTTATGCCATGAACTTCGTTGTATTTTTCTTTAAGCGATTCTATTACTTCCCACGATTGGTCTGTGCTACCATCGTCAATAAGTAAAATCTCATACGAGAATTTATGTTTTTCCATCACGTTGCGAATCCATTCGGTAAGTTCTACCAGCGATTCTTCTTCGTTGTATAATGGAATAACAACTGATATATCAATTTCAGGACTATTCATTCGATTCTTTATTTTCTGATTCTTTTTCTTTTTCTATTTCGTTCATTATTTGTTGATACGACTCTCCGTTTTTCTTAATAAATGAGGAAGTAATTAGCGAAAATATAAATCCCATAAAAGTATAAGAAAAAATGGTTCCAATGGCCATCGTTAACGGAGTTGTCATTTTTCGAGTCATTTGCATGGCCATTTCAATTTGATCTTCGCTCATGCCTTGGTTGTATAATTGTTCCTCAGTTTGGGCAAATATTTTTTCTAATTCGTCGGTTGCAATGAATTTAAAAAACAAGAATATGAAAAAAGCAACTAATATGGACATAAAAAGGCTTATTAATGTTCCCGAACCCAATGCTTTGCCATATGAAATTTGACCGTTTTGAAACTGATCGCGAAGGTGCTTGGTTCCGTACACGATAAAAAAGATGTTTAATCCGTATATGATAAATGAAATGAATAAGTTTTGTTGAATTCCTATTATATAAATAAGTAACGAAACAATCATTATAGAAGCCCCGTTCATAGCTCCGAAGTTCATGCTGTTTTTTAAAAGAGGTGATTTCATATTGATGTAATATATTTGGGGCAAATATAGTTAAATTTACATTGCGTTTTTTAGACGCATGATGTTTTTCAATTATTTAACGACTAAAAAAGTTAATTAATAAAATTCAAAAAAACGCTTTATATTTAATGTCAAGTTTTGTATATTTGTATATTAAACTGTAAAAGACGAACTATGTGCAATCAACACAATGAATTCATGAGCGAAGCCATTCGATTATCAATAGATAATATCGATACCGGTGGCGGTCCATTTGGTGCTGTAATTGTAAAAGACGGAAAAATTATAGCCAAAGCGGCTAACAGTGTAACAAAAACAAACGACCCTACTGCCCATGCCGAAGTGAATGCTATTCGTTTGGCAGCGAAAGAACTGGGAACGTTCGATTTGTCTGGATGCGAAATTTATACATCGTGTGAACCTTGCCCGATGTGTCTTGGCGCAATTTACTGGGCACACCTTGACAAGGTTTACTATGCCAATACCAAAAATGATGCTCGTGCCATTGACTTTGACGATGCATTTATTTACGAAGAAATTCAGCGTCCGATGCAAGAACGTCATACGCCATTTATTCAAATGATGAGAGAAGAAGCATTAGCAGCATTTAAAAAATGGCAGGACAAAGAAGACAAAATAGAATACTAAGTCCCGATTTTTTTAAATCTGATGCACTGGAACTGGCTCCGAAGCTCATAGGAAAATACCTGGTGCGTGAGTATGAAGGAAATATTTTTCGTTCAATCATTAACGAAGTGGAAGCCTATATGGGCGAAGAAGACCTAGCCTGCCACGCAAGTAAAGGAAGAACCCCCAGAACAGAGGTGATGTACAGGGAAGGCGGACATATTTACATTTATTTGATTTATGGAATGTATTATATGCTCAATATTGTTACCGGAGAAAAAGACCATCCTCAGGCCATATTGATAAGGGGAACGCAGGAGGTTTCAGGACCGGGAAGGCTTACGAAGTTTTACCATATTGATAAATCGTTGAATACAAAATTATTGTTGCCCGAAACAGGATTGTGGCTGGAAGAAAGTAATATTGAACTGAAATATAAAACAACTCCCAGAATAGGCGTTGCTTATGCTAAAGAATGGGCTTTAAAACCATGGAGATATGTTGCATACTAAATTTGGAAATACAGAAGTTATACTGATAAAAGCGGATATTACAACGTTGGATGTGGATGCTATTGTCAATGCGGCAAATACATCCTTGCTTGGTGGAGGTGGGGTAGATGGTGCCATTCATAGAGCTGCAGGGAAAGAACTTCTTGAGGAGTGCCGTTTATTGAACGGTTGTGCTACAGGTGATGCCAAGATTACTAAAGGTTATAAGTTACCTGCAAAATATGTTATTCATACAGTAGGTCCGGTTTGGAGTGGTGGACGGTACAACGAAGATAAATTACTGGCTTCGTGTTATTCGAAATCGTTGCAGTTAGCGAAAATGAACAACATTAAATCGTTGGCTTTCCCAAATATTAGTACCGGAGTTTATATGTTTCCGAAAGATAGGGCAGGAATAATTGCTGTTCATATATGCAGAGAATGGCTTGAAAAAGAATCGTTTCTCGAAAAACTCTATTTCGTCGTTTTTGATGAAAAAAATTGGGATATTTACCAAAAACTTTTACGCAGTTAATGTCGCAAAAAATTTCAGCATATTTTTCGCTTATTAAGTTTTCGCACACCATTTTTGCGATGCCTTTTGCATTGATAGGTGCAGTTTTGGGTTATAAAAACGGTCATTTTGAGCAAGTACCGTGGGAGTTGTTCGGGTTTGTTGTTTTATGCATGTTTTTTGCCCGCAGTGCAGCCATGAGTTTCAATCGCTATGCCGATGCAAAAATTGATTCGCTCAATCCGCGTACTAAAAACAGGGAAATTCCAAAGGGTGTTTATAAACCTGCACAGGTATTATTTTTTACAGTTTTAAATGCTGTGTTTTTTATTACTACAACATATTTTATAAACTCATTGGTATTTTATTTATCGCCGGTTGCCTTATTGGTGATTTTAGGTTACAGCTATGCCAAGCGTTTTACTTTTTTAGCTCACGTTTGGTTGGGAGTGGCATTGGCATTGGCACCGTTGGGTGCTTTTATGGTATTTTCGGCTTCGTTTTCGTGGATTCCGATTCCTTTTTCATTGATTGTAATTTTTTGGGTAAGCGGTTTCGATGTGATTTATTCCACGCAGGATGCTGAATTTGATCAGGAGCAGGGGTTGAATTCCATTCCTTCGCTTGTGGGAGTGAAAAATGCATTGAACATTGCATTTTTGCTGCATTTACTGGCAATAACCGGAACAATTGTTACGGGGTTCATTTTTAAGTGGCATTTTGCTTATTGGATGGGTGCGGTTATTTTTTCATTGATGTTGATTTGGGAACATGTAGTCGTCCGAAAAAATCATAATCAGGAAACAGTAAACATGGCCTTTGCAACGATAAACAGTTATGCCGGTTTATTGTATGGAATAGCAGTGATTGTTGCTGTTTTACTGGCTAATTAAAACTATATGTGTAAAATTTATAAGGTACTTATTCTTTTTTTATGCTTTTCTGCTCATATTCTTTATGGTCAGGAAACGCGTCCTATTAACTGGGCGAAAAAGTTAGATATCAACGCTTTTATTAATCTTTATAAAGTCAATGACAGTATATACCGAAGTGAACAGCCGGATAGTTTTGATATACTAACTTTAAAACAATTGGGAATAAAAAGCATGCTTAATTTAAGAAATAAGCATCATGATAGCGTATTTATCGGCAAATCACCGCTCGAACTCTATACCGTTCATATGAAAGCACAACATATAAAAGACAAAGATGTCATCAATGCTTTAAAAATAATGGAAAAAGCTCCGAAACCCATATTAATTCATTGCAAACATGGTAGCGACAGAACAGGTTTAATCGTTGCCATGTATCGTATAGCATATCAAAATTGGACAAAAGACCAAGCCTTGGATGAGTTAAAAAATGGAGGATACGGATTTCATAAAATATTTATGAACATACCGGCTTACATTAAAAAAGTGGATGTTGAAAAAATCAGAGCCAAAGTGCTTCAATAAATGATTCTATTAGATAGTGTCCTCAAAAGTGAGTAAAGTGCATCATAATTTTGTAAAATAAATACTCATCATATACAAAATAGGATACTACCGACTTTTATGCTTTTGTGATTAAAAATATTTATGTAGGTTTCCTCTGTGTATTAGCCATGTATTTTAAAGGTCAGAGGGAACTTACATAAATTTTAAATTTGGTTAATGGATTTATTTAATAATTATGTAAGTTTGCAGAAAAAATGCTCAACGAAAAAGTCGTTATTTTCGATTCAGGTTCTCAATATACGCAACTAATAGCGCGTAAGGTAAGAGAATTAAATGTTTATTGCGAGATTGTCCCTTTTAACAAAGAAGTTGAATTAGATTCCAGTATTAAAGGTGTTATCTTTTCCGGAAGTCCATTTTCGGTAAGGGAAGTGAATCACCCTGAAATCCCGATAGATAAATATATTGGCAAGGTTCCTGTTTTAGGTATATGCTATGGTGCTCAATACATGGCACAATTTTATGGCGGGAGCGTAAATGCTTCGGCTCACAGGGAATATGGTCGTGCACATATCATCGAATTGAATAAACAAAATCCACTTTTCAACGGTATTGACGAGGGTTCGCAAGTGTGGATGTCCCATGCCGATAGCGTAATTACCATACCGCAAGGTTTCGAAGTTATTGCTAAAACCAACGATATTCCGGTGGCTGCTTTTGCCGATTTAAGCAGAAAAGCTTTTGCCATTCAGTTCCATCCCGAAGTTTACCACAGTGTTCAGGGTAAGGAATTGCTCAAAAACTTTGTAATGGATATTTGCGGATGTTCTGCCAATTGGACGCCTGCAGCATATATAGAAACAACCATTAGCGAAATTCGCGAAACCGTTAAAAATGATACAGTAATACTCGCCATATCCGGTGGTGTGGATTCATCGGTAGCTGCATTGCTCTTAAATAAAGCAATTGGCAAACAACTGATATGTATTTTTGTAAATAATGGATTACTGCGAAAAAATGAATATTCTCAGGTACTCGAAACGTATAAAAGTCTCGATTTGAATGTAATAGGGGTTGATGCATCCGACGAATTTCTTGGTAATCTGACCAATGTTTCTGAACCTGAAAAAAAGAGAAAAATTATTGGCAAAACGTTTATAGATGTTTTTGAACGTGAAGCCAAGAAGATAGAAAACGCTAAATGGTTGGCTCAAGGCACTATTTATCCCGATGTTATAGAGTCGATTTCTGTTAACGGACCTTCAGCTACCATTAAATCGCACCACAATGTTGGTGGTTTACCCGAAAAACTAAATCTGAAGATAATAGAGCCACTTAAATTTTTGTTTAAGGACGAAGTCAGAAGAGTAGGAGCAGCTCTTCAGTTACCGGAAATAATATTAAAGCGACATCCTTTTCCGGGTCCCGGTTTAGCAATCAGAATACTGGGCGAAATAACCAAAGATAAAGTACGATTGCTGCAAGAAGTAGATGATATTTATGTTTCTATGCTTAAAGAAAAAGGCTTGTACGATACTATTTGGCAGGCCGGTGCTATTCTTTTGCCAATTCATTCGGTTGGCGTTATGGGCGATGAACGTACGTATGAGCAGGTAGTCGCATTAAGAGCTGTTCATAGTACGGATGGAATGACAGCCGATTGGGTTCATTTGCCATACGATTTTTTAGCCGAAGTTTCAAATAAAATTATCAATTACGTAAAAGGGGTTAACCGTGTGGTGTACGATATAAGCTCTAAACCACCTGCTACCATAGAATGGGAGTAAAATATATTTAATAACTGCAAAATGTTATTGTATTATATGCAAGTTGTTGATACTTCTTTTTAGTAATTGAAAATCAGGTTTAGTGCTTGAAAAAAATTAACAAAATTTTTGATTTTATTATTATGTTTTTTAAAAATATAAATATATCTTTGTGAAAGAAAAAATATAAAATAACAATATATTATGAAAAAATCAGATTTAACCCCCGAAGAAATTGAAATAATGCGTGAAGTATATCAGAACGAGTTGAATATTTTAGTAAAAAAGATAGAAAAAGTCAAAAAAACATTAGAAAAACTGGGTGTTCCGGTAGATGTGGATACGTCTATTTACAAAAAAAATATGACTCCAAATGAAATTTACGCTAAAGAAATAATAATAAAGCCAACCGAAAAAAAGATTGCTAAAGACGAAAATAGAAAAAAAGTAACAAAGACAACCCAAAAAATATTATATCGTTGGGAAGAAATAGAAAAACGAGCTCAAACGGATCCTTTGGTAAAAGAATTTTTGGATAAAATGAACGACGATTCAATTCCTGTAATTGAATTTGATTATAAAAAACGTGCAAAGAAAGAAAAAACCGAAGAGCCTGTTACTGAAATTATAGCAAGTAATTACAGAAGAAAAAAGAATATTCTTTGGAGTGATTATGTATATGATGTAATCCGTCTTACCGGCTTCCCCTTAACGGTTGATGAAATAAAGGTCAAGGCAATTAAAGATTTGAGTCTTGATAAAGATGAAACAGAAGCATCGTTTGCTGCCATTCATTCATCATTATACCGCTTAAAAAGAAATCAGGGTTCCATCAATAATTATGCTTTAAAAGGAAGCAGAACAAGCTACTATGGTCTTTCGGAATGGTTTTCAAAAGAAGGAAAACTGTTAAAAAAACACGAACGTCCGGAATAGTAAGGTATTGTATTTTTAGAATCTTCTTAAAATACATATTTTCTAAGTATATTCGCGAAAACGAACAAAGCTAAATTGTTTAATTATTACATTGTTTTGTGTAGTGGTAATTCGTTGTGTAGTAGATGCTATGCAACGAATGCCTATTTTTTGTAATTTCTTTATTAAAGCAAAACAAAATGTCATTTCGCCCATAATGTGAACAGTTAAATCCTGTAAAGAACGACCGGATATAATATCATTAAAAATATTATTTGCAAGTGATTCAGTCTGTTGACTATCCCATTCAGGTGGAATTTTAGGAAAAGGATAATCGACAATAGAGCCAAATAAACGTTCTGCTTCTGCAATTTGTTCATTACTCCATTCCGATTTAGGATGATTTGATATATTAAGCAACATAGTTAGTTTAGTTTAAATAAGTTTTGTAACTTGGTTAAAATAATTTCTTATTTCATTTTTTAAAGCATCTGGATTTCTTGAATTTTGACGATATCCCGCGTGATTAATATCGTTTCGACAATCCGAAAGATTAACATAAACGTTTATCAGGTGTTTAATCTGTTCATTGTTTTCAGAATTGTTTAAAAATGTTTTTATTTGATTCTTATCTCCTTTCCATTCAGATTCTTGTATGTTTCGATGATATATAGTTATGGCTGAACTCAAGCTATTTCTTGTGTCTTCATTAATATAGTTTTGATTGAGTTTTTCTAAGATAAAGGAAATAATACTTTCTTGCAAAAGAGTGTAGGCCTGTTGTATCCAATTAAAATCGAGACACCATTCAACAAGTAAAATTAAATTTTTAGTTTTATTCTGGTTATTGAATGTTTTAGTTTTTTCTTGAATTTTTTTTAGGGGACTGATAACCTGAGGAAGAAGCTTGTCGTTTTGTATTATAGAGTTTAATAGCTTATTAAATTCATCGAAATTAAAAGCTAATAATTCTTTACTGCGACAAGTATAAAGATTTTCAGTTAAATGAACTAAATCCTTTACAATTTTTCTGATTGTTGAGGCATTTTCGTCTTTACCCTGGGTTTCTATTAAGATGGGTTTAATAGCATTTTGGCTTAGTTCATTAAGTAGGTTGGCATTACCAAATTTTAATAGATTATCGACTGCTTTTGCCCATTCCTGAATAGTATCTAAATAGGTAATATCGAGCATGGGGGCAATACGTTCTTCTATGGGTTTATTATCCACATCTCTGGGATTTCCCAGTACTTCAAATGCTCCGTAATAGATTTTATATATTTTGCAATTTTTTGTTGATTTCAGGTAATTCAAAACTGAGCTTAAAGTTATGGGAAGTGAGCGAAATGAATGGGTTACATCGATAATTAATTCTGCATTTTCATCAATTGAATTGGTAATACGTGTAAATATCCCAAGCAAATCTTCGTTGTTAAAACCATTAGGTATATCGACTTCAACGGGATTAATGGAAGTAATACTTTTAATTTGTTCCTTTAGTTTTCCAACTCCTTCCCAGTTTTTTTTGCGAGCGTCTTCGGTAAGAAATACGATTATTTTGCCAATATCGTTTTTATGTTTCTTTAGTATAGCAAGCTGGGTATAACAGGTTTGATGACTTTCTTCTTTAGTAAATTCATACAGGCATTCTTTGTAATCGTTTGTACCTAAAAAGAAAATAAATGTTTTCATTGCTAATTCGAATTATAAATTAAGTTTAAAAAAACACGTTTATATTTTAAAGAGAACAATACTGTTTTTTTTAAAAATACTAACTTCGGGATAATTGACAAATCCAATTATTTCTGGTAAAATTGCCCAGGTACTGCCAAATGTAGTAATGAGTATATCTGGCATAGTTAGCATACAAATGATAAAAGTTCTTGGTCGAAGTTATTAAGAAAAGTATTGCGGTCGAAAAACGGATTGTAAATATTAGTTATAGTTGCTCGTCTATGGAGACCTTCACTTGCATTTTGAGGTATGGTAGATAAGTCGGATAAAGTAAATATGGTTGCTTTTGCACTAATACCAAAACGTTTGTTAATAGCAGAAAGTTTGTATAGTATTGAGTTTATGTTAGTATAATTAATTTTTTCCTTGCCGATGCTAAATTTACATTCGATTATATAGGGGCGATTATTGTAAATAAAAAACACATCGACTTCGTTGTCGTTCTGGTAAAAACTTTTGCTTTGTTTTTCTTCGTTTATTTCAAAAAGTTTTGCTCCTGTTATAATGTATTCATCGCTTAATTGGAGTTCTTTTTTAATTCGATAGTAAACATATTCTTCGAACCAGCGAGTACGTAATTGTACATTGGTGTGTTCTATGGCATTATCTTTTAGTTTTTTCTTCGGAAATTTATCTAAATCGAAATTACCTGCTTTGACGTCGTTAAAAATATCATTAGCAAGCTGTTTATTCAAAAAAATATTTGATTCCTCGTAGCGAATACCGTAAATGTTAAGATATTCTTTGCAGGTTATGCAGGTTTTGAAATCTCTTTGTATAACAGGTTTGTCGTTAAATAGTTCGTTGTAATAGTTTTTCCCTAAAGGGACGTAAAAGAAACGGACATTTTTGAAAGTATTAAAGAATTGCCAGATGGTAATGGACATCATCTTGGTGCCACCGGTGAGGTTTACCAGATATGTTTCGTCGGGCGAAAGATTTAATTTTTTTAGTTTTTCGATGTTTTGATAGTAATATTCGTCGGTAATAAGAGTCTTTATGCGTTTTTCTTTGTCAATATTCAATGTTTCACACAAAAGATTGGTTTTATTTTTCTTTTCCATCTGTTCGGTCGATACAAATAAAAACTTATCGACCTTGTCGTAAAATTCTTTGATGAACAGAAAATTTGGTGCAGCCTGCTCAGATATTATGGAAACAAGGGAGGTGGGCATATGTTAAATGTTAACAGAAATAGTTTTAATTTCATTATCTTTAAAGCTTGTTATTTTTGCTTTAATTTTCTGACCTATCTTCAAATATTTTACCAGTTTACCCTGAATTTGGCATATCATTTCTTCCGCTTCTAAAACTACCTTTGCTTTTGAATTATTCTTTTCTATGCTAACTATTTCAGCCCAAACATACTTATTATTAGCTATTTCGCTTAATTTTTCAATGGTAGGAATGTTTTTTGTATTTTGATTGTAAATATCAATTTCGTCTGTAATTTCATTATTAGGTATCAGTTTATTGTCAGTTGCTTGTTTTTTTTCTAGATTTCTTTTATATGATTGTTGTGAAAAATTATTATCATTAGATTCTAAGGGTTCAAAGTAAGTTTTAATTTCGTTTAATGATTCATCGTTCAAATACAATACTACGAATCCAAACGGTGTAAAAACATACTCATCATCGTCTGTTTTTTTAAATATTAACCTTCTGGTTTTAGCGGCATCTTTTTCATTAATTTGTCCTCTATGTTTTTGGTTTATTCCAGTGATTAAATGCTTATCAAATTGCCAATCGCCTGTAATTCCATGGAATCCACTTCCAGAGCCAAGGTGTAATAGGGCTTTTGGGTTTTTATTGTTGATAAAATCATCAACAATATTCTTGAGGGAACGGTATTGATTAAGAATTATATCGTATTTATCTCCTTTATGTTTTTCAAAAAAATTAATTTATTTATCAAAATAAGCTTGGGTTTGTTCGTTTATCATTCTAAAAATTTCTTTCAATGGATCAGTATAATTTGAGGGTACAATTACTTTTTCAGTGTTTCTATGTTTCTTGTTTTTTAATAGTTTAATTATTTGTTCTGTAATGTTTATTCGAAACGTGCTTTTTTGATGTATGTCTATACATTCGTAAGTGCTTACAAAACCTTTATCATCAAACCTATTTTGTGATCCTTTTCGTTTGTGTTTCCAGGCTCCTGTATAATTGCTGCTTAGCGAATAAATTTTTGTATCGTACAATTTTATTGCCTCATTTTTAAAATAAGCATCAGTTACTTGCAAAAATCGCATTATACTGTTCTCAATATCACCAAAAACTTCATCATCAAGTTTAGTTAGATTCAGTCGTTTAATCTCATCGTTATTTTGGTATAAATATCCTAAAATAGCAGAACGTATGGCACCTTTTATCGAAGAGCCAGGGATATATGGGATATATAAACCATTGCGAATATGTGAAAATATTTCTTGAGGTTCTCTTGTATGTTTAAATGATAACAATGGACTTATATTAATTTTTCGGTTACTAAGGATTTCCCTTATAGGATTACTATTTTTATCAGTAGGAAGAATTTTTGAGGTAATAAAGTCAATAGTTTCTTTGTCGACTGCTTTAAGTTGGTTGATATCATAAACTTTTATATTACCATCATTATCTCTGAAATAATCAAAACCCTTAATCCGTTTTTTGTCGGTACCTGCACCAATGTGTACAGGTGTTACAACCTGCAAAGTCAAATCGTATGTGAGATTAGTTTTCATTTGCTTGAATTTTTATTGGCACCCATATAGCACGACCAATGCGATAAATAGGATGAATACTTTTAAATATATCAGGCAATTTTGTTCTATCGGGCGAAATATCCGCAATTTTACCGTAAATACCAGCTTGTGTTTTCAATACCGATGCTTCTTTTATGGCTCTTACATATTTTTTCCGTAAAGTAAGATAGGGATAAGTAGTTATCCATCCCCCACGGGTTAATATTTCGAAATAGCATTTTTCATCAAGGCTTTTTTGTATTTTTTCGTGTGATTCCGGTATATACAATGAAAGATTTAATGCGTATTCGGTATCTATTCCAGTAAAGTGAATGATTTCTGCATTATCATCAATTTCGTAAGTAAACATTCCATTGCCTATGTGGCGGTCAGTACCTATTCCTTCATCTTTAAGATAATCGAGCGCTGAAATCAAGGCCTTATAAATTTCAACCGATTCCGATTCGTATTGTAAGAAGAAGTATAAACCCGCATTTTCTTTAAAATAAATACGTTCGGTGTAGAATGGCTGAGCATCACCCTGTGAACGGGGTACACGAACCCGTGAAACCACATTGCTCTGTATTAATGAACTATCGATAGATTCTTGAGTATAAAATGACCCCTTTATGTTTTTTTCATCAATTGCTAATTGCCCATTTTTTTGTAATTCCTTAAAAAATTCGTTGTCGATATATTCTATTTTTTTAACTTTTTTGTTGATGCTAATATCTACGCTGGGTTTAAAAGATGCAGGACGAGGCAGGAAATAAATGAATTTATTATTTTCCTTATTGAAATAAAACGGAAATAGCGACGATATCGAAAAACCTAATGTTGAGTTATTGGAACTGGGTATAAAAGAATGTATGCCAAGCACACTCCATGCCTCGATAATAGCCGAATATATA
>DAOOWN010000024.1:0-31818 GCA_035371305.1 Bacteroidales bacterium | reverse complement strand
TTTGCAAAGATAGTGAATTAATTTTTATATCCTAATTTCTTCAGAATTTCGTCACTTTTATCAAGTTTAGGATCGGTGTAAAGCATATTTGCATTACCGGCCGTATCGAAAATAATCGAGTAATTTCCTTGAACGGCAATTTCTTTAATGGCATTAAATACTTCGTCTTGAATTGGCTTTACAAGTTCTTGGCGTTTTTTGAATAAATCACCGTCTTTTCCGAAATATTTTTTTTGTAAATCTTTTGCTTCTTTTTCTTTAGCAATGATGTCATTTTCGCGTTTCGTTTTCATTTCTTCGGTTAAAAGAACTTTTTCGGCTTGAAAATCTTTGTACATTTTATCTACTTGTGTATAAATATTTTCAATTTCTTTTTGCCAATCGGCAGAAATTTTATCAAGTTGTGCTTGAGCAGCTTGATATGAAGGTATGTTTTTTAAAATATAATCGGTATCCACATATCCTAATTTTTGCGATTGTGAATACATCAATTCTACTGAGAGTAGAATTGTGGCTAAAATAAAGATGGTCTTTTTCATAGCATTTTATTTTTTTAGTTTTAGAAATTTTGTCCAATTATGAAGTGGAATTGACTATGATTTTCGCCGGGTTGAACTGCTTCATCAAATCCATATCCCCAATCGACTCCAAGTTTTCCGAACATAGGTAAAAAGATTCTGATTCCCACACCAGCAGAGCGTTTTAAATCGAAAGGATTAAATTCATTAAAATTAGTGTAACAATTACCTCCTTCTGTAAAAGCTAACACATAAAATGTTGCATTCGGATTAAGTGATAGTGGGTAACGAACTTCAAAGCTATACTTATTATATATATTACCACCGCGAAGTTGTGTTAGCGAACCGTTGCCGTATCCGCGCAGTGCAATGGTTTCTTTACCATATAAGTTATAAGATATAAGGCCGTCTCCCCCCATATTAAATCCTTCAAAAGGCGAATATCCATAATCTTTGTTGTACATAGCTAAAAATCCGAATTCAATTTTGGAGTTTAATATCAAATCTCCTGCCAATCTTGTGATAAAAGATGATTTAAATGACCACTTATGATATTCAATCCATTTATATTTTTCTTTATCTGTCATGGATGAGTAATCTTTGTTTGATAAGAGGGAGTAGGGAGGAGTTAATTGCAACCCAATTGATATATCTGAACCTCTTCTTGGATAAATAGGTTGGTCGATGCTACTGCGTCCAAAAATGGTTCGGAAGCTGATATTTTTGCTATTTCCATCGGAAAATGAAAACAAATATCCGTATTTATAATTATTGAGTCGGTAATTCTGGAAACTTAGTTCATTATACAAAGTGAAAAAGTCATCGGGCCATTTTAATCTATTTCCAATACCGGCTGATAATCCAAATATGTCCATCGCTTGTCTGTTTGCATCAGTTCGGGCGATTCCGTTGGATTGTACAATGTAATAAGTAGATAATGAGAGTGAAGTTGGTTTTTTGCCTCCAAGCCATGGTTCTACAAATGAGGCTGTATATGATTGATAGTAGATACCATTGGTTTGAGCTCTTAAACTGAGTCGTTGGCCATCGCCGGCCGGAAGAGGTGCCCATGCTTTTTTCTTAAAAATATTTTTTGCGCTAAAATTATTGAAAGATACCCCCAGTGTGCCGACAATCATTCTTCCTCCCCAGCCTCCTGATAATTCAATTTGATCGGATGGTTTTTCTTCGAGTATGTATTCTAAATCAACAGTGCCGTCGGCAGGATTTGGAGTCGGTTTAACATCCATTTTTTCGGGGTCAAAGTATTGAAGAGCAGCTAATTCGCGCATGGTCCTCATAACGTCTGAACGGCTGTACAATTGACCGGGTTTGGTGTATATTTCGCGGCGGATAACATGCTCGTTTGTTTTTGAGTTCCCGGTAATTTTAATATTGTTGATGGTGGCTTGTTTGCCTTCGTATATTCTTAGCTCGATATCTATTGAGTCATTTTCGATTTGAGTTTCTACAGGATTTATGCTAAAAAATAGATAACCGTTGTCTTGATATAATGAAAGAATGCTATTTTGGTCAGTAAATAATCGACTTTCTAATAATTTTTGATCGTAAACATCACCTTTTTTAATAGCTAAAAAATGATTTAATGTATCGGTACTGTATTTAGAATTTCCTACCCATTTAATACTTCTAAAATAATATTTATTACCGCTTTCAATCTTTATTTTGATTCCGATTGTTTTATCGGATGTGTTGTAAACAGTGTCACTTACAATTCGCGCATCTCTAAAACCATAACTATTTAATTTATCAAGTATTTTTTGTTTATCGTCAGTATATTTATCTTCGTAATAGCGAGATGTTTTAAAAATTCGATACCATTTTTTTGTTTTTGTTTCTTTCATGGCAGATCGTAAGTTAATGTAGGGTGAGGCGTTGAAAATAAAAAAGCGGTTTCTGCTTTTGATGAGAGTAGAATCGTAGAGGCTTTTGTTTTTAACAATGTTATCTCCGTAAAATAGAATTTCGCTTATTTTATATTTATTTCCTTTTTCGACCTGGAATGTTAGAATAATATGATTGGCCAATGCGGTATCAGCAGCTTGTGTAACATTTACTTTACAGTTATAAAAGCCTTTTTCGTAGAAATGTTTTCGAATGATGTATTTTGTTGTAGAGAGTGTGTTTTCAGTAACTTGATTGCCTCTAACCAGTCTTATTTTTTCTCTTAAATCATCTGCTTCGCCTTTTGTAACGCCTAGAATTGAAAATTTACTTAGTCGAGGTCTTTCTTGAAGCTGAAAAGTTAAAAAGGCTGTATTGCCAATCGTTTTGTTTAAAACAACCGATATGTTAGAAAACAGTCCCTGATCCCAAAGTTTTTGTATTGCTTGAGTTATTTTTTCGCCCGGAATAAAAACAGAATCTCCAACTTCAATACCGGCAATATTTTTCAACACACTTTCGTCAAGGTATTGAATACCGGTAAATTGTATGCCTCCAATTTCGTATTTTTGAGGACTCTCATAATCAATGGTTTCGTTTTGAGTAAAAGCTATACTATTATATATAATGAGCAATAAAGATAAAAATCCCCTCCAACTTTTCTTCATATTATTTTGATTTTATTTGTTCGGTTGTTTTTCCAAATCGACGTTCTCTTTTTTGAAAGTCAATGATGGCCTTATAATACTCATCTTTTGTGAATTCGGGCCATAGTGTCGGTGTGAAATAAAGTTCGGTATAAGCTAATTGATAGAGTAAATAATTGCTAATTCGATATTCGCCGCTGGTTCTTATAAGCAAATCGGGGTCGGGTAGGGGAAATGAATTGAGTGATTGGCGTATAATATCATCATTGATTTCTTCGGGCAGTAATTCGTTATTTTTTATTTTTTGTGCTATTTTTTGAACCATGTCTTTAATTTCCCAACGGGAGCTATAACTGAGCGCTAAGGTAAGAGTTAAACGTGAATTATTTGAAGTTTCGTTTATGGTTCGTGTTAATTTTTCATAAACTTTAACAGGTAATTGAGCTAAATTTCCAATAGCGTTTAGTTTTATGTTATTTTTAATTAGAGTGGGAAGTTCTTTGTTGATGCTATCTACAAGTAGATTCATTAGAGCATCGACTTCGTCTTGAGGTCTGTTCCAATTTTCGGTTGAAAAAGCATATAATGTAAGAAATGGAATTCCTAATTCTGCTGTTGCTTCAGTAACATTTCTCACGGCATCGGCTCCTTTATTGTGCCCGAAAATTCTTGATAGTCCTTGTTTTTTTGCCCATCTTCCATTACCATCCATAATAATGGCAATGTGTTGAGGCAATTTGGATTTGTCTATTTGATTAATTAATTCACTATTCCCATGCATTGCAAACTTCGTCAGTTAATCTTATTTTGTAGGCTAAAAATATGCCAATAAATGCATAATAATCTTTTTGATGGAAGTAAGCATGCTGCTTCAGCATAAGATAGTCATGTTCGGTAGAAGTGGTTGGCAAGTGTTTATACCATGAAAGATTATCGAGACCGTCTGTAAATGTTTTTCTGTATGCCCATTCGATACCCATTCCTAAGCGAGGGGCTAGATTCGCTTTAATTCCAAGACCAAATGGGATAACCGGTTGGTAAACATGATCAGCATAGGATGCCACTAAGAAGGTTGCACCGGTAAAAACATAAGGAGTCCATTTTTTCTTTTTATCGCCAATTCTATATGGTTTAAAATTAAGCTCAATTTGCCCTGTTGCTTCTACAATGGGGGTTGAAAACGAAACATTTCTAAAATGTTGATATTGATACGAAAAATTTTGATCGCTCCCCCTTAAATTACCGGAAAAGATACTCCCTCTGACAGCCCATCTTGTGTGAAAAGCATAGCGAATAAATCCTCCATACGAAAATCCGGGTGAGTACATTATTCTGGAAGTGTTGATATCGCCTTGGTAATATGAACCGCCTGCAAATAGACCAAAGTCAAGGTGTTGTTGTGCGTTTGAAGGTTGAATGGATAAAACAATCAAACTACCTATAAGAAGTACAATATTTTTTATTTTTATAAAAATCATCTTAGAATTTAGGCAAGCCGCTTCGAGCAGTTTTTAGTTTGTAAGTAAAAATAATAGAAATGGTCGCATATGAATCACGAGCCTTTGAGTGCACATCTGAAAAACCGTCTAAATAATCGGTAGTAGTATAACGTTGACCAAATTCAATTCCTATAGTGGTTCTTCTGTTAAAACCGTATCTAAAACCAATACCTATTGGTATTACAGCATTAAATTTGCTGAAATTTTCATTTTTATTTGTTGGGAAATCTTTGTTTGTGGTATGTGGATTAAAGTATATGCCACCAATACCTATGAATACGTAGGTATTGATATACATTAGTTTGAAACGTTTTAAATTTTGAAAAGTATAACGAGCACCGAGACGTTCTTTAAGTATAGAATATTCTCCTTGTATGGAAGGTTCAAAGAAACCGCTGTAAAAACTGGCATTACGATTTCGTCGAGGTTCGTATTCTGTGTAGGCATCACTTCCGTTTAATCTGCCGTATATAAAATTCACTTTTAGTGCAAATTTTTCTTTAACTTTATATCTGAAGCCAAATGCAAGGTTATAACGTGTCCCTTGTAAATCGATATCGCCTAAAAAATGTGTTCCCGGTTTATTTGAGCCTCCCAGTTCTCCATAAAAAAGCGTAGGTCCAATAGAGCCAAAAAGCTCGTATCGGGTACGTTTCCATCGCTGAGCGTAGGATAGCTGCGATACAACCGATAGTATTAATATTAGATATATTATTTTTTTCATTATTATCTGAATTTAGGAAGTCCTCCTCTTGTTGTATATAGCTTATATGTGAAATTAAGAATTAAAAACATGTACGAATCTTTGTCTTTGGCATCGCCTCGTTGTTGATAAGCAGCGGTCCAATTTGGATGTGTACCGTCTGAAGGATCTGCTAGGTATGCAGCGACATCTCCATGAGCTTCGCGAATCATTTGGTTGTCGAAATATGTTGTACTAACATCATCTATGTAATCTGAAAATGTTTTTCTGACTCCAAATTCCAATCCAACATTTAAACGTCGATTGAGCCCGTATTTAAAACCTATACCGTATGGGATACACATACTTATTCGCGAATATTTTTTTCGTGTCGGAACCAATCCTTGTCCTTCCGTCCCTAATGGTTGAAGTGCATACCACTTGCCATTGTATTTGTTTTTAGGGTTAAAATATATAACGCCCACACCGACAAAAAAGTATGTATTCGTTTTGAAGCCTTTAAGTCCCCTAACACGGCGAAGGTTGTACCGGTGTCCTTGTTTTTCGCGAATGATAGAATATTCAAATTGATTTGAAAATTCAGCAATAGGCGATCGAAAGGCTAAATTTCTGTAATGACGAAACATCTCGTTGGTTAATTTATCATCACCTCTTAGCCATCCATAGCTTAACATTGTTTTTGTAGCGACGGTTTCGGTAATTCTATATCGAACGCCAAGATTTAATAATGGTCTTGTCATTGAAAATTCTAAGTCCCGCACGAAATTAGTTCCTTCTCGATCGGCACCGCCAAGTTCTCCTAAAAAGTTGGTTGCTCCAAGTCCATAAAAAACTTCATATCGCATGCGTTTCCACCTGGATGAAGATTGTGAAAACGTCAGATTTGACGTAATGAAACATAAAATCAATATAATTACACCCCATTTCATGGAGATTACATGCTTTTTATTTTTGATTTCAAAAATATGTAATTTAAACTTTATTACAAAAGATTTGGTAAAAAAATACCTAATTTAATAGAAAAAAAAATCAGTTTCTTTTGTCGGCACCCCACATGAGCTTGGATTTCAGCGTGTTAAAAAAGTTGTAGGCATTGCAATGAAGAAGTTGTGCATGAATTTCGGCTTTTGATATGGTAAAGGTACTGTTAGTTGGAGCCGGAATAGATTTATGGTCGAGTGAAATCATGCAATTTTCTGATCTGCTCGAAACTTTAAGCGATATAATGGAATTATCGGGAACAATTAAAGGCCTTACATTAAGATTATGAACGGCAATGGGTGTTATTACAAAGCTTTTAGAGTCGGGGTGAAGTATTGGCCCTCCGGCTGAGAGAGAATATGCGGTGCTTCCGGTTGGGGTCGAAATAATTATTCCATCTGCCCAATAAGTATTTACATGAACTCCATTTATGAGTAAATCAATTGTAATCATTGATGATGAGTCGAGTTTGTGTATGGTAAATTCGTTTAGAGCAAAATTAAATTTGTCAAAATGGTATTCTCCTTCTAATTTTAGCATAGTTCTTCTATCAATGCAATATTTTCCTCTAAAAATATATTCAAGGGCATTTTCTAATTCGTTAAGATTCAGGTTTGCCAAGAAACCAAGTCTTCCGGTATTAATGCCAAGAATCGGAATATTTTTATTTTGTATAAAATGCACGCCTTCTAAAAAAGTTCCATCTCCTCCTAGAGCTAGCATTAGATTTAAAGGTCTTTTAATGTCTTCTAACGTTAAATAAGAAAAGAGTTTATCTGATTTTATTTTTGCATCGTTTTGTTCAATGACATCGTTCATCAATGATTGATGAATAAAAACTTCTTTATCAAATTTTTGCAGAATTTTGACGGTAGTTATCAAATCATTGATAGATGGTTTATAATTCGCATTCGTATAAATCAGAATCGTATTCATAACATATTAAATAAAAGTTGAAAAATGGAAGAAAATTCCTTTTTGACCGAAATTATTAAATGAAAACTCGGTTCGGAGTGCAATATCGTAGTAAGAAACAAAATCTAAGCCTACTCCATAGCCATAAAGCCATTGATTGGTCAATTTTTCATGATAATCGTTAAATACGTAGCCTGCATCACCATTAAGTGATAAATAGAAGGCATAATGAATTTTAGCAAATCGCTCATTTTTAAGTTTATAAATGTTTTTGACTTTGGGTGAAACAATTTGGAACCGAATGCTATTAGAGCTTAAAACATATCCTTTTCCGTCGATTACAAATAATTCCATTCCCCTTGGAGAGGTGTTGTATCCGAAAGCTTTGGATAAAATATAGGATGGACGCGATAAATCAGAGTATGAGAAAGATAATCCATGGGCGTGGTATAAACGGGGTAGGGTTTTATAGAAATAAGCTGTTTTAAGCAAAAGAGCTGGCATACTGAATGATTTATTGAAAAGGCCATCGTAGCTTATGTCTGTGTTAAATAAAAAACCTTTTAGCGGATACGAAACAGAATTGGTTTTATCCCATAAAAAAGAATAGCTAATGGTTGGATATTCAATGTGTTTCAGGCTATCGTAAATAAAATTTGGGTTTAATGAAAATAAGCTGTCATGAATAGAATAGCTGCTGTATGAAAGTGAAAGTTGATGCCAAGTATATATTTGAGGTCTGTACGAGAATAGTAATGAATAATCGCTATTGGTATAAAGATATTGAGAACCAAAAGCATACAACGGCTTGTTGTTTTCGGTTTTATAAGCAACTTGTTTTTGCCTGTAATACAATGCTTTTATTTCTATTCCCCAGTTTGGACTTCTGAATAAATGAGGAATTGTATATGCAAATCCATATTGTTCTCTAAAACCAAGTCGAATAATCGCTCTAAGCAATTCGTCTCTACCACGGAAATTGGCTTGGGCTATAAAAAAACCATAATTTACCTTTTTATAATCTTTTTCGTATATCCAAGTGTTGACATTTCGCGATGCTTGTTCAAAAACGGGGATGGGCCAAAGATACCACCGCTCAGTGAGTTGGATTATAATATCTGTTTTTTCTTGATTTGTGTTGATGGTATCCATACTCACAAAATTAAAAAGAGAGGTTTTTAATAAATTGTTGCTTGAATTTTCAAATACTTTGCTAATGTAGGGTAGCCACAACGTATCGCCACGCTTAAAAGTAAGTTCACGCTCTATAATAAAAGGTTTTGTTTTTTTATTTCCTTGAATAAGAATGTTATTCACAATGACATATTGAGAAAAAATAAAATTATATGAAAACAATATAAATAATAATATTATGTGCTTAGTAAAATTCATTATATATTAAGAAATCGCATAAATGAATCTAAACGGTCCTGGAAAAATTGATTTAAGTCGGAATTATCCATAAAGGTGTTTTTTATGGTATAATTATGTCTGTTTAACGAAGCAATAATCCGGCTGATGTCGTCCTGATTGATTTTTAAGGTTACCTCTATTTGTGTAGAGTTTTCAAAATAAGATACATATAAACTGATAATTTTGGCCTCTTCGCTTTCAACGATTTGTGAAAGTTCTACCAACGAATAGTCGCGAATATTCATTTCAAGTACGATGATAGCACCTGTTTTTTCAATATTGGTAACTTTTGCCAGTCCAACTACTAAGTCGTGTAAGGTTATTACACCTAAATATTCTTTTTTATCATTCAAAACAGGAATGACGGTAAGTTTAAACCTTGAAACCCTTTCAGCAACTTCAAAAATATGTTGTCCGGAAAAAACATACGGAGTAGTAAGCGATAAAGGGTGGTTCCCAATTGGTTCTTCAGGAGAGTTTAAATCGAAAATATCGTTATCTGAAATCAATCCAAGCAATTCTTTGTCGTTAATAATAGGCAGGTGAGAAACTCTTGCTATTTCCATCCATTGAAGAGCTTGTGTGCCGGTATCGGATGTTTTTAAAGCAGGTACAATTTCTGATATTAAATCTTTTGCAATCATTTTGATAATATTAATTCAACCCTTACCTTTGTACAAAAAAGTATATGGTAAAGTTGAGCGTAAATATAAACAAAATTGCAACATTAAGGAATGCCAGAGGTGGAAATATTCCAAATGTTTTAAAAGCTGCTGTAGATTGTGAAAAATTTGGTGCTCAAGGAATCACTGTTCATCCAAGACCCGATGAGCGACATATTAAATATGCCGACGTTTATGATATTAAAAATGCAATACATGTTGAATTTAACATAGAAGGTTATCCCAATGATAAATTTATAAACCTTGTTTGCGATGTAAAACCGGCTCAAGTTACCTTGGTGCCCGACCCACCTGATGCATTAACGTCTAATGCAGGTTGGAATGTGAAAAAAAATATGGATTTTCTTAAATCAGTAATAGATATTTTTCATAAAAATGGCATTAGAACTTCGATTTTTGTTGAAACAGATATAGAAAATATTCGTTTGGCAAAGAAAACAGGAACAGATAGAATAGAATTATATACCGAACCTTATGCTGCTCAATTTAATGATGACAGAGAAGCTGCCGTAACTCCATTTGTGTTAGCCGCTAAAGCGGCCTTGGACGAAGGGCTCGGTATAAATGCCGGACATGATTTGAATTTACATAATTTAGCTTACTTTGTAGAAAATGTTCCCGGATTGTTAGAGGTTTCAATAGGTCACGCCCTCATTAGCGATGCGTTGTACTTTGGTTTAGAGAAAACGATTGAAATGTACTTATCAAGGTTAAAAAGACATTATCCTCCTACATTATAAAAACCACGCGTATTATTAATTTTTCCGGATTTGGGTTTCTCTTTAACGGCTTTTAGCAAGGCTTGTTCGTAGCCTAACTCGCGTATGTCGTATTTTTGGTTGCTGAATAAACATGGCATTAAATAGCCGTCGGCTGTTAATCTTAATCGATTACATGAACTGCAATGCCCGCCTTCGCCACCTTCTACCTGGCTAAAACTGCCGGTTGCAAGGTTCATCATATGAATATAACGAACTTCAAGACCATTTTCTTGAGCAAATGCTGCAACGTTCTGAGCATCGGGTTCTTTTGAATTATTTTTTATAACAACATTTAGCTTGATAGGATTTAAACCGGCTTTTTTCGCTGCAACTATTCCTTTTAAAACCTTATCAAGATCGCCCAATCGAGTTATCTGACGAAATTTATCTTTATCTAATGTATCGAGGCTTATATTTATCCTGTTTAATCCCGAATCGACCAATGGTTGAGCAAATTCTTCGAGTAGAAATCCGTTGGTTGTCATGGATAAATCGTCAATGCCATTAATTTCGTGAAGCATTTTTACAAGTGAAACAATACCTTTTCGGACCAACGGTTCTCCACCTGTAATACGAACTTTATTTATGCCAAATGATGCGGCAGTCTTAACAAAATCAACAATTTCTTCAATTCTTAAAATTTTGTTGTGTGGAATATATGGTACGCCTTCTTCGGGCATGCAATATGTACATCGGAAATTGCATTTGTCCGTTACCGAAATTCGCAAGTAATTTATTCTTCTATTATAGGAGTCGTACAGTAACATAAGTGTCTTTTGAAACGATGGTTGTATGCTGTGGTATGGCGATAAAACCTTGTGCAGAATTCATGGCAAACAAGTGAGCAGAGCCATGGTATTCAATAGGGTGAACTTTATTTTCTTTTATTTCTACAGGAATTAAACTGGTGCGTTCGGCTTTTTTGCGTCTGTATTCGATAGCTAAGGGTAGAAAAGCAGTTTTTGCATGATATTCATGTCCCATTACTTTATAAATGAATGGCTTAACAATAAGTTCAAATTGCATAAACGAAGAAACTGGATTGCCGGGTAATCCGAAAAAATATTGATTTCTTTTTTGAGCCATGAGAGTTGGTTTGCCGGGTTGAACTGCAATGGTATGAAAAATCTCGTCGAATTCAAGCTGATGTAGGGCTTGGGGCACAAAATCAAAATCGCCCATTGAGACACCACCACTAAATATCATGATGTCGCACTGGTTCATCATTTTTTGAATGTGGTGGAGGGTGCTTTCGAGCGTGTCTTCTACAATGCCGGAATATTCAGCATTTATGCCAATTTGATTGCATTGAGCTATTATTTGATAAGCATTTGAATTGCGAATCTGAACCTCGTTTGGAAGGTTGAACGGTTCAGTTAGTTCGTTACCCGTTGATGCAACTATAATTTTAGGTTTCTTATATACAGAAATAGTTGTTTTTCCTACGGTAGCCAACGAAGCTATTTCCTGTGGCCGAATAAGGGTGCCTTTTGTCAATACTACTTCGCCGGTTCTAATATCTTCTGCAGCAAATCTGATATTGGGTTTATTTTCAACTTGCTTGATGATTACCTTTCCCTCTTGGTTTATTTCAGTATCTTCAATTTTTGCAACATAATCTGCATTATCGGGGAGTCTGGCTCCGGTCATTATTTTCACACATTCACCTTGATTAAGCTGTTTAATCGGAACATCGCCTGCTTGAACAGTTTGTACTATTTTTAAAGGCTGGTTTACCTCGCTTTTTCTTAAAGCAAAGCCATCCATTGCCGATTTATTAAAAGGTGGAATATCGATATCGGAAAAAACATCTTCGGCAAGAATCCGATAGAGTGCTTCATTAAACGGGATTTCTTCTGTTTGGATAATTTTAGCATGCTCGAGGGCTAATTCTATTGCTTTTTCGAGAGGAATCATATTTTTTTGGATGCAAAGATATATAAAGAAAAATGTATAAGTTATGATTAAAAGGTTGAATTCGTTTTTCATCTACTAAAATCTAATTATTAAAAGTGAAATGGCATTTCTACAACGATTAACAAACGTATGTTTAAATCTACTTTATTGTAAATTTACAGTTGTATTGATTTTTATTTTACCTTTGAAAAAAAAAATGTCGATATACACGGATTTATTAGCAAATCGCTCCTTTTTTTTAATTGCAGGTCCTTGTGTTGTTGAAAACGAAGAGATTACATTTCAGGTAGCTGAATCGTTAAAAAAAACATGTTTGGAACTTGGAATTCCTTTCGTTTTTAAAGCTTCGTACCGTAAAGCCAACCGCAGTGGTATCAGCTCTTTTACAGGTATTGGCGATCATGAAGCGCTCCTTATTCTTCAAAAAGTAAAACAACAACTGCAACTGCCTGTAATCACCGACATACACTTACCCGAAGAAGCAGTGCTGGCGTCTCAATATGTTGACCTGCTGCAGATTCCCGCATTTCTTTGTCGTCAAACCGATTTATTGCTTGCCGCGGCTAAAACCATGCTGCCCGTAAATATCAAAAAAGGACAATTTCTTTCACCAGAAGCCATGAAATTTGCAGCCGAAAAAGTAAAATCAGCCGGCAATGACCAGATTTTTCTTACCGAACGCGGAACTTCGTTCGGATATGGCGACTTAGTGGTTGATTATCGTTCTATACCTACTATGCAAAAGTTGGGTTATCCGGTTATCCTTGATTGTACTCACTCGTTGCAGCAACCAAATCAAAACTCAGGTGTAACGGGAGGCGTTCCACAGTACATTCCGACTATTGCCAAAGCCGGTATTGCAGCAGGAGTCAACGGTATTTTTATTGAAACACACCCGGAACCGGCAAAAGCATTGTCAGACGGAGCGAATATGTTGCCACTAAATGAAGTTTATCCATTATTAAAAACGTTAAAAAAAATATATACAACGTTGAATGAGTAGGTTGATGAGCGAAATGTTTTTGCAAATAGAAAAACAAATTCAGACCTTTTTTGGTTCATCTTTTAAGAATATTGTTCCACTTCCGTTGAGTGGTTCCAATCGCTTTTATTTCAGAGTGTTTTTGAGTGAAGGATCCGCTATTGCTACATACAACGAAGATATAAGTGAAAATGAAGCATTTTTTTACTTGCAAGATTTTTTTTACAATCGTTCATTTTCGGTTCCACGCCTCATTCATATTTTCGATGACAGAAAACTCTATCTGCAAGAAGACTTGGGCGACACCACGCTTTACCAGCTTTTAACCGAAGATCACAAAAAAAATAATGTTATCAGCCCTGAAATCACTCAACTCTACAAACAGGCTATCAACGATTTAATTCAAATTCAGCTTTCAGCTAAGAACGGACTTGATTTTAGCCATTGCTACCCTGTCGAAGCATTTGATACACAAGCTATACAATGGGATTTGAATTACTTCAAATACATGTTCCTTAAACTGGTTCATGCTCCCTTTAACGAAAAAAAGCTTGAAGAAGAATTTCAACATCTGCTAAAAAAGACCGGTGAAGCAGAATGCGACTTTTTCATGTTTCGTGATTTTCAATCGCGGAATATCATGATAAACAACGGAAAGCTTTACTATATTGATTTTCAGGTTGGGCGTCGTGGGCCGTTGTATTATGATATCGCCTCGCTACTTTTTGATGCTAAAGCCGAATTGCCGGTTTCATTCAGGGAAGAGCTTTTTCGCTTTTACCTGGAAGAATTAGGCCATCAAATCAGCATAAATAAAGACCAGAGCGTTCATTTCTTTCACCTGTTTGTATTTTTGCGAATAATACAAGCACTTGGAGCTTATGGTTATCGGGGATTATTCGAACAAAAAGAACATTTTATAAAAAGCTTTGGCCCTGCTTTCAAAAATATGAAATATCTTTTCACTGTTTCTGATTTGAAAAAAGAATTCCCTTATATCACCTCACTGATTGAACAGCAGTTCGAAAATCCCAATCTCGTTACTGGCGAAAAACTTTCGTCGAAGAAGCTGACAGTTACCATTACCAGTTTCTCCTACAAAAACGGTTATCCTGCTGATAATTCAGGGAACGGTGGAGGGTTTGCTTTCGATTGCCGGGCTCTGCCTAATCCCGGGAAAGTTGAAAACCTGAAATACTTTACCGGAAAAGATAGAGCTGTAAAAGACTTCATGGAGCAATCTCCGGAAGTAAAACGTTTTTTGCAATCTGTATATAAATTAGTTGATATCAGTGTTATAAAATATATTGAACGCGATTTTGAACATCTGATGGTCAATTTTGGTTGCACCGGTGGGCAACATCGCTCAGTCTTCGGCGCTGAAAGTTTGGCTCAATATTTATCGGAGAATTACGACATAAACATTAAAGTTATTCATACAAACGAACAAAATTGGGTATTAAAGTAATATGGCAAAAGCAATTATTTTCGCAGCAGGACTTGGAACACGGCTTAAACCGATAACAGACACTATTCCCAAAGCATTAGTCGAGGTTGCCAATAAAAGCCTTCTGGAACATGCCGTTGCTCATCTTTGTTTGTATGGAGTAACTGATATCGTTGTGAATGTTCACCACCATGCTCAAAAAGTAATAGACAAAGCTAAAAAGCTTGCAGAAAAATATCCATGTAACATAACTATTTCAGACGAAAGCGATAAAGTGCTGGAAACCGGTGGCGGGCTAAAGAAAGCTGCACACTTGCTGCAAAACGAACCTTATTTTATTGCTTATAATGTCGATATTTTAAGCGATTTGAATCTTGCCTTGCTCGTTAATTTTCATTTAGAAAACAAAAATCTTTCTTCGCTGGTGGTACGAAGTCGAAAAACTAACCGATATTTTCTCTTCAATGAAAAAATGGATTTGTGCGGCTGGAAAAATATGGCTAATAATGAAATAAAGCTCTCTTCTACAAAAATTCAGCGACTTATTCCTTATGCATTCAGCGGAATACAAGTTATAAGCAGCGAAATGCTTCCGCTATTGCTGCATTGGGGCGAGGTTTTTTCCATTACCGATGCTTATATTAAATTATGTGCTTTTTATAAAATTCAGGGTTTTGTAGATAAAGATTCCTTCTGGATGGATATCGGAACACCCGAAAAACTGCAGGAAGCAAACCGAATTAGATTAGTGTAATAATTTAGAAATTTAAAAATGCTGAAATCCGCAAATTTCTGTTTCTGCACTTTACCTATAATTATGCAATTTTTGAGAGCTTCATTGCTGTATTTATATTTTTTGTATTTTTGATAAAAAAATCAACTATGAAAAAATTTTATATTTTGCTTTTAGCAGTGAGCACAACTGTTTTTGTTTCGTGCGATTTTAATAAATCAACTTCGTTCAATAGTACTCTTAACCTTAAAACGCAGGGAGATGGCATCTCGTGCGATAATATTTCCATCATTGACAATGAAGGTAATGAAATTCAATCACCAACTTTTATTTATGGGCAAGAAATATTTATTAACTTTAATAATATTACCGGGTTTACTAAAGAAAACAACTTTGTATTTCCCGGATTAAAACTCTTAATTTTATCATCAAAAAAAGATACTGTGTTATATTCAGATGATTTATACGCCGACAACACGGATGGTTTCAATCTAAATCCGCTTAAACTTACTGCTAATATTACGTTAGCTTCTCCTATGCATTCCGAAGATAAATATGTAGCATACCTGATGATTTGGGATAAAAAAGGAACCGGCACATTTAAAGTAGAATTTCAATTCAATATAATTCACAATCCTGAAATAACAGTTAAGTCAAAAGATGTTGAATACGAAGAAATTTATCTCTTTGACAACGAAAGCAAGCAAGCCATCACGCATAATTTAATTAGCCAAAATCAAAAAGTTTTTATTTTATTTGAAGGCTTGCAAGGATTTGAAATACAAAATGACAGCATTGCGTGCGGTATTAGCATAAAGGTTACGGACAAAAACAATAATATAATTCTTGACGAAGCTGACTTGATGAAAGACTCTAAAATGCCTTTACAGGAATTTAATAGTCAAATAGCTCCCTATTTCTTGGTTACCGATTCAATGGTAGAAAATCCGCTGAAATGTTATTGTTTGATTTGGGATAAAAACAGTAGTAAGAGTATATCTGCCGAGTTTATGGTGAATGTAAAAAAATAGTCATCAGAGGACTATTTACCTCTACCTTGGAAAATGATTTTAATAGTGTAAATCATTATTTTAAAATCTACATAGAGCGACATATTTTCCATGTATATAAGGTCGTATTTTAATCGTTCAATCATCTCATCTACATTTTCGGCATAACCAAATTTTACCTGTCCCCACGATGTAATTCCGGGTCTTACTTTTTGTAAGTGAGTATAATGAGGTGCTTTTTTTACAATTTGATCGATAAAATATTGTCGCTCAGGACGGGGACCAACCAACGACATATCTCCTTTTAACACATTAAAAAACTGAGGTGTTTCGTCGAGTCTTACTTTTCGCATAAAAAGACCAAAAGGAGTAATGCGAGGGTCGTTTTTGCTCGATAAAGCCGGTCCCATTTTTTCGGCATCTACATACATGCTTCTAAACTTATAAATATTAAAAGGCTTACCATATCGTCCAATTCGCTCATGTGTGTAGAATATAGGTCCCTTGGATGACATTTTAACTCCAAGAGCCAAAAACAAATAAACCGGTAATAATAAAATGATGGCGATAATGGAAAAAAAGATATCGATGAGGCGTTTCAAATTCATTTCAAAAGGAGTCATTAACTCTCGTGAAATCTGAATTAACGGGGCATCATAAGGAGTGGACATGTGAACACTTCCCGTTAAAATATCATACAACGAAGGTATCGCTTTCACTACTAAATCTTTGCTTTCGATTCTATTTAAAATGGCATTTATTTGATCGTGTTCTTTGGTTTCTAATGCTAAAATCACTTCCTGAACTTTCTCTTTTTCAATTATATTGTGCAATTCAGAAACATTTCCCAAATGAGAAAGATAACGTTCTATTCGGTATTTTGGTTTTTCGGTAACACTTACAAATCCTACAAAAAGATTTCCGCTACCTTTGGGCTGTTTGATGAAATACTCGTATAAATCGAAGGCTTTTTTATCGCTTCCTACTATAATGGTTCTAAAACCTATCTTTCTGTTATGTATTTTATGAATTGTACTTGTAGTAATGATAATTCGTGGAATGTAGGTTAAAATAAACTGTGTAGAAAACAGCATCAAAGCAGAACGATAATAATCGTGATAGCTCACAACATAATCGTCCAATACAAAAGCGAAAAATAAAATTACGGTTCCAATAATTGAAATAAGCATTGTTTGCCACAATTCTTTCAACCTCGAACGCCTATATACATCTTGGTAGTAACCGGATAAAAAATGAAGTGTAATCCAAAACAGCGGAATAATGATTAAGCCTAAGAAGAATTTTTCGTCATACGTAAGTTGAATGGGATAACCAAAATATTGTGTTTCAATTATTTTCTTTCGAAAACTAAAAAATAAAAACCACGCTACCGAAGAAAACAAAAAATCAGAAATAATGTATTTCAATATCTGCCTTCTACTATTCATTAAAAGTGAATTAATTTAATATTATCTATTTCTGCATTGCCGGTAGTATAGCCATCTTGCAATACTGTCTGAAAAATTACATTAAAATCGACGGCATCGAGATTAGAATTAACAATATACGATAAATCAACATAAATATGGTTGAACGTAGTAGGATGAGGGTTTATGATTAAAATGGGTGTATTTATTGAAGTTTGTAATTTATTTATCAACAAACCCACTGTAAATGGATGATTGCAACGATAATCAAATTCAAGAAAAATAGCTGTTCCGTTTTTTGGTAATGGATAGGCTTCTGCCGATTTATAATAAAAACGTTGCCTAATTGCATCTATAGAAAATTTGCCATATTTATTTCCGGTTGAATCTGATATAACATACAATAAAGTGTCCGATTCCGTTGCTCTATCGAGACTAAACCCATTTCCCTGAAAATCTTCGCGCCAAGCAAAAACGGTTGCCGATTTATATGAATATACAGGATTTAAGATTAACTTTTTACCTTCCTGCAATACTGTATCAATGTTTATCATATCAAAAAAAGGATAAATAATGCGGCTTGCAGCAATACCATTTACTTTAATGCCTGCTCTTAACGTTACTTTGTGCCTTCCGGTTTCTAATACCGGAAATGTGGTAGGAATTTCATATGTTCCTTGTCGATTGCCGTCTATGTTAACCCATACGTCTGCAATGTTTGAACTTGCCGCACCCTGAGTTGCGACATCTGTGTGTATAGTTGATTGATAAACACTTATATACGAGGGTATTTTTTCCTCTTTATCCCATTTCTTACAGGATACAAATAAAAAAACTAAAGGTATAAATACGTAAAAATAATTCATGCAAATTTTTGAATAGTTCTATAACGAAAAACTTGCAAAGATATTATTTATTTTACGATTCAAATGAAAATTTTACTCTTTCCATTATTTCAAATGCTATTTTTAGAGCATAATAAGCGTGTTCGAGTGTTACGATGGGATATGTATTGGATTGAATACTATTTATAAAAGCTCGCATCTCTTCAAGAATAGCATTGTTGGGTATTATTTGCGGGTATTCGGAAGTGATTTCGACAGGATTGTTAGTATCGCTAGAACTTGGATTGTTTTGATTGTATTTTGCCCAAATTACTTCAGCTTTTTTATTCAGAAAATCGATGGTGATACAGTTGTCTTTTTGAAACATTTTAATGGTTCGCATGTTATCTATGGAAATTCTGCTAGAGGTCATATGAGCTACACTTCCGTTTTCAAATTCAATTCTAACACTTGCCACATCAGCACTATTGGTTGCAACCACTGCTCCACTTGCACTAATACGTTTAATATTGGATTTGACCGTGTGTAAAATAATGTCTAAGTCGTGTATCATCAGATTTAATACTACCGATACATCAATACTTCGTGGGGTAAACGGTTGCAATCGGTGTGCCTCTATATACATAGGTTTATTTATATAAGGCTCTACGGCTAAAAAAGCAGGATTAAATCGTTCTATATGCCCAACCTGAACCTTTACACCGGCTTCGTCTGCAAGTTTTATAAGGTGTTCGGCCGTCTCTAAACTATGAGTAACCGGCTTTTCAATAAATACGTGTTTTTGATGTCTGATGGCTTCTAAAGCACAATCATAATGGCTAATGGTGGGTGTAACGATATCCACTACATCTACATCCGATAGTATTTCTTCGTAAGATTTATAAGATTTTACGTTAAATTCAGAACTTACAGATTGCTGAACCATTGGGTTTATATCATAAAAACCAACAAATTCAACATTTTTATAATTTTTTAGTGCCTGTATATGATACTTGCCAAAATGACCAGCTCCGATAACTCCTATTCGTAATGCCATTTTTTTTGCTTTGTACAAAAGTAATTCAAAAGACAACGAAGGAAAACATCGTTATAAATGACTTTTCAACAATTAATATTTAATAAGTACTACGATGTTTAGTTTACAAACAAAAGCTTGGTTACGTATGTCTGGCTACCGTCATCGTTGGTTGAGAAAACAAGATAAACGCCTGTACTTACTCTATTCCCGCTAAGATTTTTGCCATTCCAATTAGCTTGTCCTCCTTCGGCATTTGTTTCGTAAACTAAATTTCCTGCTATATCGGTAATTTTTACATGAGCATTTTGTACTAATCCTCTAATGGAAATATTGCCCGAATAATTTGGTCGAACAGGATTTGGAAAAACTTCTACATTGTGATGGAATTCCAATCCTTCTGTTGCAGTGCTTCTGAATGAACAAATACCTTTATCGGTAGCAAAAAATACTTCACCGCTTTTGGGATCGATGGCAATATCGTTGATGCTGTTTGACAATAATGGGCTATTGTCGGTTTTAAAGTGAAAAATTTCTTTTTGGCAATCGGCAGACATTAAAAAAACACCGCCTGATAATGTTCCAACCCATTTTCTGTTAGCTCCGTCTATGGCAATGGCTGTTATGACTTCCGATTCAAAAAGATAGTTTGCCTGTCCTTCAATTTCGTTGGGCAGTTTAATTCGCTGTGCATAAAAAGCTGAATTGTCAAATACTTGTGAAGGATTATAATAAAAAACCAAACCTTTGGCAGTACCTACCCAAAGCAATCCGTCTTTATCTTCGGCTAAACAATATATATCGTTAGAAATTTCTTCGCCTTCAGGACTCGTAATGGTTACTTTCTTTGTTTTATCGTCCGACAAATTGTCTAACGTGCCATTTTCTGAATAAGCAAACATACCTCCGCCTTTTGGGAAAATAATCCATTTTATGCCGTCCGATGTGCAATACAACTCTCCGGTTATTTTTATTCCGCCCATAGCATTGGTAAGCGATATCGATTTCCATGAACCATCAGGCTTACGAACCGTTAAATTATTTTGAACTTCGGAATTTATTGTCCATAAGTTTCCGTCTTTGTCGAAATCTAAACCGGTAACTCGTACAAATGGTGAACCCGGAATAATATTTTGCAAGGGGCTATTATTATCGTCATAAACTTCTATCACTTTTCCATTATTGACTTCTATCAATCCTCCACCATACGAACCGAAGTACGCTTGTTTAGAGTTCTTAGGGTTTACTTTAACAAAACAAATATCTTTCATTCCAGATAATTTTGGTGAATTTGCAGCAGTTAACGAAAACCACTGCTCACCGGTAAAATTGTATATTTCAGCAGCTGCCCATTGGTTATTCCATGAACTGCTTAATGCTCCACGTGCTACCCAAACATTATTTTCGCCACAATCAATTCTCATACAGCCATTATTTTGCGGACCGTTGGGTTGAATAAATGTTACAATATCGTTGGGATTGGAAGCAAGTTTTTTTACTAAACCGCCATAAGCATCGGCAATCCATAAATTATTTAGCTCGTCGTATGCTGCATCTATCGGATTTACTCCCCATACATTATAAATTGTAGGATTTGCAGAAATGTTGGTATAGATGGTTGATTTGGAGTACTGGCTAATAATTAATTTCCCATTCGTTAATGAAAGTGAAGAGATATTTGTAATAGATGTATCTAATACATCCCAAAGTCCATTATTCTCAATATAAACTTTATCCTCATTCTGATTATCAGATTTATATGCAACTATTATTTTATTATTGAAATACACTACTTTACTATAATGACCGGAGTAATTGGGCAGATTCGTTATTTTATTCCAATTTTGATAATTTGCTAGATTAATACCGCTTAATGAAGCCCTGTACAAACCTTCGCTGGTTGAAGCATACAAATGGCTATCGGAAAACGCTAAAGATGTAACATTTATATTTACTCCATTGGTCCCGATAAAATAGGTTTCTTTTATTTCGAATTTGGTTAAATCTAAAACAACAATTCCAAATCCGCATGAAAGATAAGCATTACCATTGTAAAAAGTAATATCGTTAATAGCTTTGTTGCCAATAATGGGCTTTTGATAAATATCTGACACATTAATTATTTGGTTTGCTTTTACAATATCGATGTTTCCGTTTTCATAACCAATAACTAATAAATGGTCGTTGGGGGAATAATTAATAGCAGTGATTACTACATCCGATAGCCCACTGTTCTTATCTAATTTTTTAATGGAATTGTCATTCTGATTGTAGGAAAAAAGTCCTCCGCTTGTTAGGCAATAAACTGTATTTGAAGTAGGAACAACCTTTTTACCTTGCGAGTACGATAAATGTGTACGCCATTGAAGGACAGGAATTTGCGAAAATATACTGAACGATACTAGAAATACGAAACTAAAAGTCAACCATTTCATCATAGAAAAAAAATTTAGTTATAAAACTGAAAATTAGCTAAAAAATTGTACAAAGCTATTAAAAAAAAGCCCTTCAACTCGAAGGGCTTTTTATTTTCTATGGTACATTAATTAATTATTTCTACCCAATTATGTGGGTCAGGAATATCTCCGAACTGAATGCCTAAAAGCGTCTGATACAATTTAGTTGAAATAGGTCCGGGTTTGCCATCTTTACAGAATTTGTATTCTTTTCCTGTTTCGATATCTAAAATAGTACCAATGGGGCTAATAATAGCTGCTGTTCCGCAAGCTCCAACTTCGTCAAACGATTCGATTTCGTCTAAAGCGAGGGGGCGTTGCTCTACTTTTAAACCCATATCCTCTACCAATTGCATAATACTTTTATTTGTAATAGAAGCAAGAATAGACGAAGATTTGGGTGTAATATAGGTGTTCCCTTTAATTCCAAAGAAATTCGCAGCGCCTATTTCATCTATATATTTTTTTTCTTTTGTGTCTAAATACATAGGCGAGCCGCAACCGGCATTGTGAGCTTTAATAACTCCTCTTAAACTGGCTGCATAATTGCCCCCAACTTTGAATGTTCCGGTACCAAGTGGAGCAGCTCGGTCGCTATCGCGAATGATGGCTATTTTAACAGGATTAAATCCTTCTTTAAAATAAGGTCCAACAGGGCTAACAAAGACAATAAACATATATTCCGATGCCGGTTTTACGCCTACTTCTGCTCCCGAACCAATGAGTAAGGGGCGGATATAAAGTGATGCACCGGTGCCATATGGTGGAACAAATCGTTCGTTCAGCTTTACTACTTTCGTAATTGCTTCGTGAAACAGTTCGTTTGGTACTTCGGGCATAAATAATCCTCTTGCAGAATGTTGTAATCTTTTTGCATTTTCGTCCCATCGAAACAATCGTATTTTGCCATCTTTGCCACGATAAGCTTTTAAGCCCTCGAATGCTTGTTGCCCATAATGCAGGGCTGTGGCTGCAATATGTATGGGCATTGTTTCGTCTTTACTTATTTCTAAGTCAGACCATTTTCCGTCCTTGAAATAAGAACGAACATTATAATCGGTTTTTACATAACCGAACGGTAATTTCCCCCAATCTAACATAATTTTTTTGTTTATTCGTTATCAATTTGAATTATTTCAAAAGGAATTTGAATAATATCGGCATATTCTTCGCCAATATCTTTCATATCCTCGTCATCTTCTTCGAAATACCATTTTATTTTAGCATTTGTGCCTTTTTTTACAGCATCTTCTATTACCAAAAACATAGATAATAACGCCTTAGACGATGCTGTATTTAAATAATCCAACTTAAAGTGAACAATCGTTTCGGGATTTGGATTTTTGAAATAATCAGAAAACCAATCAATAATGGGTTGATAAAAAATATTTACATTTTCGGGTAAACTTTTTCCTTTTATTTCAAAAATATTTTTCTCCTTATCGAGATTCACACTTGGACTATCAATGGTAGCCTCAATAACCAATGGATTCATATTGTCAATTTTTATTAATGATTATCTTATATATAAAATACTCCAGATTGCTTTGTGTGTTGAAAAAATAAAACTCGATATTGTTGTTCGATTTTCGCGCCATATCTAAAAATCCCAATCCCGCACCTCCTTTTTTGCTGATGGCACCTTCTACTAATTGTTGTTTGTAAATTTCTCTCAGTTCTTCTCTTGTTTTGTTCTTTATTAGCATTTCTTTCTTTAATAGAAAAGATTTCTGCTCTTGGTTTACAAGGTTCCCGGAATATATTTCAATGTTATTTTCGTTTTCGAGCAGTAAAATGGAACCTCTTTTAGTAAAAAAATAATTTACAGAAGCGAGCGATATGGTGTGTTTTTCGATGTTTTGTATGCATTCGACTACAATATTAAATACTTTTTTTTGAGTTTGACGATTAATGTTGGTGTGTTCGAAACTACTTTCTAATGTAAGCAAAATAGATTTAATGATTTCGTGGTTTACTTCACCTTCGTATAGAAGTATTAACTTACTTGCCAGAAATTCAGGCGATATTTCTTTTAAATAATCAGTTAATAATAATATTTCAGCTTTAGATGTCATGAAAATTAACAGCCTTAAAGATAAAAAAAATTTAACGTAAAATAAATACTCTTAAGTTAGGTTTTAATAATTATTTGTTCTTTTTATAAATCTGTCCATTTTTATCGAAATAAGAGGACATGGAACCAATAATAGATTCGTGGTAACCGAGAATGAGAAAAGAATTTAATTTTAGTGCTTTATAAAACTTGAAAAGCATTTTGTTTTGCAATTCCATATTGAAATAAATCAAAAGATTTCTGCACATAATGACATCAAATGCTTCTGTATCGGGAAGTGGATCACAAATTATATCGTGTTTGTAAAATTTTATTTTACCAATAAATTCAGGTTTTATAAGAAAAATATCTTTAATAGGGTTAATAGTAAAGTATTTAGAATATGGTATGGTATAATTTAGCGGATCTCTGTTTAAAACTAAATCGAAATTTTTAAGGTATTCAGCATCTAAAAAATATCTAAAACGCCCTTCTTTTGCAGAAGATAAAACATCGGAATTTAAATCAGTTGCAATAATTTCTGCTCTATCTAATAACTGATGCTCGTTAAGCATCATCAGCATAGAATATGGTTCGTGCCCATAAGAGCACCCCGGATGCCAAATTCTTATTTTTTCTTTATTTTTTAAAAATGGGATTACTTTTTCTTCAAATTCAATCCATACCGTTGGGTCGCGAAAAAACTCGGTGGTATTTACCGTAATATTTTTTACAATCGTTTCTATTATGAGAGGATTATTGTTTATCTTTTCTATTAACTCTTTTATGCTGCAGTTGTGGTCTGACAGTATTTTTTCTAATCTTCGTTCGAGCGATTTGGGCGAATAATCGAAAAAATCGTAGCCCGATAAATTGTATATGGTGCTTATTAATAATTTTGTATCTTCTGCATTTATTTCCATCCTACAAACGTACAAATTTTTTAAACATAGCATTTTATTCTTATCAATTCTTTTACATTTTTTATTTTCACATCTAAAAAGCTGTTTTTGTTTCGTTTTTTTCTACTAACTTTGAACATCTAATTTTTACAAATAATGAAATTTGGTATAGTATTATTTCCCGGTAGCAATTGCGATCACGATGTAGTTTATTTGTTACGTGATATTTTAGAGCAAGAAGTCGAAATGCTTTGGCATAAAGAAGCAGATTTAAAAAAAGTAGATGCTGTCATCATTCCCGGTGGCTTTTCGTATGGCGATTATTTAAGAGCGGGTGCTATAGCTCGGTTTTCTCCCATAATGAACGAAATAATAAACTTTGCCGAAAAAGGTAAATTTGTGTTTGGTATTTGCAACGGATTTCAGGTGCTTTGCGAGTCAAAGTTATTGCCCGGTGCGTTATTGAGAAATGCTAACCAAAAGTTTATTTGCAAGAATGTTTTTATTAAAACAGAAAACCACAATACATCACTTACTTCGTTGCTTCCAAAAGACAAAGCATTGAAAATTCCTATTTCGCACGGTGAGGGGAATTACTTTGCAGATGTCAATACTTTAAAAGAAATGAGGTTAAATAATCAAATACTATTTCGTTATTGTGATTCCAATGGCGTTATTTCTTCTGAAGCGAATCCGAATGGTTCTGTAGATAATATTGCCGGCATATGCAATAAAAATAAAAATGTTTTTGGTATGATGCCTCATCCCGAAAGAGCTGCCGATGATGAATTATCAAATACGGATGGAAGAGCTTTTTTTGAATCGATTATTAAAAGCCTTTCTTAAGATTTTTTCTTTTTCTTTAAATAACGTAAAAGTAACCAAAGTCCTCCAAATAGAATTATCCAAAGCGGCCATAGATATAATACTCCAATAAAGAACCACAATAAACCATTCCAACCTCCGGATAAGCTTTTTCCTATTTTTGACCAGAATCCGAATTCTCTTGTTCTGTGTTCGTAAAATGTTAAGGTTAAGGTAGATAAGCTGGTTTGATTTTGTAGATATTTTAATCTTCCTTCAAGCGATTCAATATCTGCTTGCAATGTGCCAATTTCTCGTTCAATATCGAGCATTTCAGCAACCGATTTAGCATGCTTTAACAATTCGCTATAGCGTTGCATCACATCTTTTTTAGATTTTATGCGAGCTTCAACATCCACGTATTCTTCTGTTACATCTTTTACTTGTATGTCTTTGTTGTCTAATGAAGAGATTACAGTGTTTAGCGAATTAACAAAATCGTCAAATTTTTGACTTGGAATTCTAACTTCCAGCATGTATTGCTTTTGCTCGGTATAATCATATGAATATTCTTTTGCAATATAACCTTCAAAGAATTTAACTTTATCTTCGATATACTTTTTTGTTTTATCTACACTATCTGTTTCGAATGAAATACTGCCTTCTTTAATAAGTTTTCGTTCGGTAATGGTTATTGGTTCGTTTGGTTGTTCGTCGGATTTTTTAGTTGTTTCTTCTTCATTTATTGCTGCTTCGCTTGTGGCAACAGTGGATATTGATTTTTCTGAATTATAATTATCGCTGCTTTTGTATGCATTACTTCCACAAGAAATAAATAACAGGAAAATAATTGCCAATAAATATGTTTTCATAATAATTGTTTTTATTCAAAGGTATTACTTTTTTTTAAATAAAAAAAGCTGCCTAAATAGACAGCCTCTTCTTTTCGATTTTAATTATAAGGTATATTACCAGCCAAATAATTGATATTTACTCATCATTTCTTTTACCTCACCGCCAACTTTAGCAATAACATCTTCGTTATTGATATTAGCAATAACGGTATCAATAAAATTAACAACTGTAGGCATGTGTTCTTCTTTTAATCCGCGTGTAGTAATGGCCGGAGTGCCAACTCTAATACCCGAAGTTTGGAAAGGTGAGCGACTATCAAAAGGCACCATGTTTTTGTTAATGGTAATATGAGCCTTAACCAACGTATTTTCAACTTGTTTGCCTGTAATATCAGGGAATTTAGTTCTCAGGTCTATAAGCATAAGGTGATTATCGGTGCCACCGGAAATAATTTTATAGCCTTTAGCCAAAAAAGCATCTGCCATTGCTTTGGCATTTTTTCTAACTTGTTGAATATATTGTTTATAACTTGGCAACAATGCTTCACCAAAAGCTACAGCTTTAGCAGCAATAACATGTTCAAGGGGACCGCCTTGCATTCCGGGGAATACTGCAGAGTCAATCAAAGCCGACATCATTTTAATTTCTCCTTTTGGAGTAGTATAGCCCCATGGATTCGGAAAATCTTTACCTATTAATATAATACCACCGCGGGGACCACGCAATGTTTTATGAGTTGTTGAAGTTACGATATGACAATGTGGGAAAGGGTTATTTAGTTCTTTTGCAGCAATAAGTCCGGCAGGGTGTGCAATATCTGCCATCAACAAAGCACCTACTTTATCGGCAATAGCTCTCATTCGTGCAAAATCCCAATCGCGACTATATGCAGAAGCTCCAGCTACGATTAACTTAGGCTTATTTTCCAATGCCAATTTTTCCATCTGGTCATAATCAACCATACCGGTATCTTCGCGAACTTGATATGCAATGGGTTGATACAAAATACCCGAATAGTTTACAGCCGAACCATGGGTAAGATGTCCACCATGAGCTAAATCTAAACCTAAAAATTTATCTCCGGGTTTAAGAATTGCTAACATAACAGCTGCATTTGCCTGTGCTCCGGAGTGAGGTTGAACATTGGCATATTCTGCACCAAACAATTCTTTTAATCTGTCAATCGCTAATTGTTCGGATTTATCAACCACTTCGCAGCCACCATAATAACGGCGACCTGGATAACCCTCAGCATATTTGTTGGTCATTACCGAACCCATTGCCTGAAGCACATATGGACTAACAAAGTTTTCCGAAGCAATAAGTTCAATGCCATTTAACTGGCGTTGATATTCTTCTTCGATTAAATTAAAAATCTGATTATCTTTTTCCATATCATTAAAGTTTAAAAAGCAAAGGTAGTTTTTTTAATAATGAGTTCAAAACAAAAAGTGTTTTTTTATGAGCATAATAACAGATTAAACTACTGAAAATTAAATCAATTATCAACATAGAAAATTAAAATATTTTAACATTTTTTTTGTTAAAATTAAAAATCGTTTTACTTTTGTACCACAAACTAATGTTTAACTAAAAAATTATTATTATGGAAGAACAAGTAATGGAAACCAAAAAACGTCCTACGTTTATTACAGTTTTAGGAATTTTAGGATTTATCGGAGTAGGTTGGCAAATCATTTCCGGAATCATCACAATGGGTGCAGGTGCTGTAACTTCTGCTGTTACAAGTGCCGGTTCATCTTATGCTGAAGGTTTGAGTAATATTGAAGGCATGGAAAATGCTGAAGGTATGGATCAAGCTATGGCCGGATTAAACGAAGCTGTTGATGCTGCAAATAAGTTAGCTCAAAATGCTACTATTCTTGGTATTATTAACATTGTTGCAGCTTTAGTATGCTTACTAGGAATTATTTGGATGTGGAAACTTCAAAAGAAAGGTTTCTTTGTTTATGTAATTGGCGAAATTGCTGCTCCAGTAGCAACTTTAGTACTCGTTGGCTTTGGCTTAGGTGGTTTTATGGCTACTTTAGGATTTATTTTCCCTATTATTTTCATTATACTCTGGGGTTTGAATCTAAAACACATGAGTTAATTTTATTGTTCTCTTATAAAAAAGAGGCTGTCTCAAAATCGAGACGGCCTTTTTTTTAAATATTTTTGTAACTTTATTTGTTTATCTTCGTCATAGTTTCATTAAAATAAAAAAATGAATATTTTTGATTACAATAAAACGGTTGATTTGTATGCAGATGCACTGTTTCGATTTGTACTTAAAAATATTAAAAACAAAGAAAAGGCGGAAGATATAGTGCAAGATAGTTTTGAAAAAATGTGGAAAAATATTGACAAGATAGATGCTCAGAAAGCAAAATCATATTTATTCACAACTGCCTATCATGGTTTTATAGATGTTATTAGAAAAGAAAAAAGAACCACCTCTTATGAGCCGGAGCATGAGAAGCTTCAAGTATATCATTCACCAAATCATGATTTGCAGGAAATACTTCACCAAGCCATTGACAAACTACCACCTGATCAAAAAGCGGTTGTTTTGCTCAGAGACTACGAAGGATACTCATACAAAGAAATAGCTGAAATTACAGAATTATCAGAAGCTCAGGTTAAAGTATATATTTTCAGAGCAAGAACGTTTTTAAAAGATTATATTGGGAATATATCGGTATTAATATAAATGAACATCAATCGCCAAAATATTGAATTACTGTTTCTTGAATACTTCGAAGGAAATTTGTCTTCTGATGAAATCAAAGAATTATTTCTTTTTTTGGACAAAAATCCCGACTTAAAAGAACAATTTGATTCATATGTAAATATAAAGCTTTCACCTGATGCAACAATTCGCTTTGAAAAAAAGGAGTCATTAAAAAAGCCTACTGAAAATGATATCAACATATTTGAATTACATTGCATCAGATATATTGAAAATGATTTAAATGAAGATGAAAAAATGCTTTTGTTCCAGCAAATATCTGAAAATACAGAAAAACAAAAGATTTTTGATTCATATCGAAGAACCATTTTAAAGCCTAAAGATAATATTGAGTATTTGAATAAAGATTTACTTAAGAAAAATGATCCGGAGTTTGAAGAAAGATGTATTGAACATTTAGAAGGCACATTAAATAATGCAGAAACCAAAAAGTTGTTATCTGAAATAAACAAAGACCAACATAAAAAACTGGTTTTTGAACTTTATAAAAAAACAAAATTAGAACCAGATTATACATTAATATTTAATAAAAAAGAGACCCTAAAAAAAGGCTATTCTACGACTATTTATTCATTAAAATGGATTCTAAGTGCAGCCGCTTCTATTATACTTATTGTATATGTAGCATTAAATTTCTCTAAAAATGAAAAACTTAATAGCATTCAAGTAGCCGAAAATAACAAACTTAATCCATTAAATATTAGGGCTGTTTACCATAATTTTATTGTAAAAAATGACGATTCTTTCATTCACAAGCATAAAAAAATCCAAAAAAATATTCCACAGGTAAATGAGTTTCAAGATGAACAACATTTAGTACAAGAAAATACAATCAAAGTAGATAGTATTGAAACCCATGAAAGACCTATTATAATTAACGAAAATAAACAAATAGCAGAGAACAAGCCTTCTTTTGAGAATGATAGCCTTGCCAACGAGGTTTTGAATAAACTATTTGCGCAAAACAAATTCAATTACTTTCATCAAATGATAACAGATGTAAGTAACGAAAAACAAGCATATTTGCCCAATCACAAAGGTAGCTGGTGGAATGTACTTGAAAATGGTACCAATTTTATTAGCGAGCATACGAATTCAAAGGTTTCCGTTAAAGAATATAAATACGAAGATAATCAGCGTGTTAAACAAGAAATAACATTAGGAAATTTTTCCTTTTCGCGTTCTATTTCCAAAAAGTAGTGTAACTTTTTTCTTACTTACTCGTCATAAACATGTAAACAATATTAAAACAAATAAAAATGAAAAAGTTATTATTTATTTCGGCAATGGTAGTGTTAAATTACGCAATTTTTGCACAAAAAGACACTGCTACCATTAATTTCGGAAAGAGCAAAATTCTAATCATTTCCGATAAATCTGATACATCTACAAAAACGATTGTTTTAAATGATAGTTTAGAACAGAAAAAACAATCAAAAAAGAAAAAATTTAATGGACGATGGAGTGGTTTAGAAATTGGATTAAATGGTTATATGACCGGCGATAATTCATTTTCGCTTCCTACTAATATTGATTATTTAGAACTTCAACAAGCCAAATCCATTAATTTTAACTTTAATTTTATTGAATGGAACATTGGTTTGTATAAAAACTATATCGGTATTGTTTCAGGATTGGGTTTAGGATATAACAACTACCAATTCGAAAAGCACACACATTTAAATATGGATACAACTTTTTTGGGTTATACAATTGACAGCGATAACAAATACAAGAAAAATAAATTAGTTGTCAGCAATCTAAGAGTACCATTAATGCTTGAATTTAATTTGCCGGTTAACGATCATAAAGACAAGATTTATATAAGTGCCGGTATGATAGGTTCTTTAAGAATAGGTTCGCACATTAAACAAGTATATTTTGTGGATGGTGATCGTCAAAGCAACAAAGAATATCACAGCTATTTTCTTAATCCTTTTGCATATTCAGCACAAGCGAGAATAGGTTACAACAAGTTAGGATTTTATTTTGAATATCAACTATCAGAATTATTTAAGAAGGACAAGGGTCCAAGCCTTTACCCATGGGCTGCCGGACTTTCATTTTGTTTCTAACATTCCTTTAACAAGCAAAAGGGGCTGCGATTTCGCAGCCCCTTTAATTTATAAAATGTAACACTTTTTATTTGCCCTGATTATTTTTTGCTTCGATACTTAATGTTGCATGAGGAACTGCACGTAACCGTTCTTTAGGTATCAACTTGCCGGTTTCACGACAAATACCATAGGTTTTATTTTCTATACGAACCAATGCAGCTTCTAAATGCTGTATAAATTTTAGTTGCCGTTGAGCTAAACGTCCTACTTCTTCTTTTGATAAAACAGAAGCCCCTTCTTCAAGAGCCTTGAAGGTAGGAGAGGTGTCGGTAACATCATTTCCGTCTGTGTTATTTAAAGCCTGTTTCAACAAATCATAATCTTTTTTTGCTTTTTCGAGATTATCTAAAATTAATTTTTGGAGATGATCTGTATAGGATTCTCCTGCAGGAGTGCCAACTCCAAGTGCAAAGGAATTACCAACGCAAAGTATGGTAGTGGATTTTTCATTTTTGAAAAAAAAACCCTTCAAAACTTA
>DAOOWN010000023.1:0-32895 GCA_035371305.1 Bacteroidales bacterium | reverse complement strand
TTTAGCCATTTCAAAAGGGTTTGTTGAATTGTTGGGCGGGAAAATCTGGGTTCAATCAGAACCTGATAAAGGTTCGGTGTTTTATTTTTCAATTCCATATAATCCGGTTGATGAAATAAATGAATTAATTGAGCAAAATATAAAAATACCTCATTCTAAGAAAATTTTAATAGCAGAAGATGATGAATATAATTATTTGTATTTAAAAGAGTTGTTAAATGATTTAAACTTTGAATTAATATATACAAAAAACGGATCCGAAGCAATCAAAGTATGTGAATCTAATATGGATATTGACTTAATTTTAATGGATATAAAAATGCCGTCAATGACAGGCGACATCGCTACTAAATTTATAAAGTCAATAAATCCTAATATACCAATTATTGCCCTTTCGGCTTATGCGTTAGAACACGAAAAAGTAAAATATGAGAATATTTTTGATGAATTTTTAACCAAACCAATTAACGAAGAAGAATTAAAACTAATTTTAATAAAGTACTTCGAGAAATCATGAGTTATTGATTTATTATTTTATTTCAACATTTTCATTTTAATCCATAAGAACAAAAGCTGCCCAACAATACGAAAGATATTTTTGACGCATCTCTTTTGGGGTTAAAGCAAATTAATAAATGGAATTCAGCTTTTAAAAAAAAAGCTTAACTTTGCATAAATGAATTAATTCTTTATGAAATCAAATTCTTTTTTCTTGTTTATTGTAATGAGCATTCAATTATATGCTCAAAACCCCTATAAAGTCATAAGCGTAAATGGCGAAATTCTGGCAAAAAAAGCAAACATTAAATTGCAGAGCGGAGTTGAAGTAAAAAGCGACGACAATTTTGCTTTTATGATTCCCAATTCACGTGCAGCACTTATTAATCCTAAACTTGGCAGAATTATTTTAACCGAACAAAATGCTACTGATGCCTTTTCTAAGGCGGCTTTTGCACCTGCCATCAGTTCGGTTAAAACACGTGGAATGATAAGCAATTCCATTGTCTCAAAAAATCAACTTGTTTCTATGTTTAGCGATCATTTATACGTTATTGATAAATTAGAAATAAAAATTAATCAGTCGCTATTTCCAATGAACAATAATGCCTATTTTTTTATTCGATATACTTATAAGGGCGAAGAAATAAATAAAAGGCTAAGTTTTAAATCGGATACGTTGATATTGGATAAAAATAGTCTTTATACAATCGATGGCGTCCCTATCCCAAATCCCGATGTAAGTGAAATGAAGCTCTATTATTACGAAATTTTGGGTGAAAATGCCAAAGCTACATTCTTATCAGCGTTTAATTTGAGTTTTATCGATGGCGAGAAATTAAAATCAGAGGTTAAAATAATTTTAGATGCGATAGCAAAAGAATCGTATGATAAAAAAATGGCCGAAGTGTATGATTATGTTACTCAATTTTATGGAACCGTTGATTTGGAGTATCTTGAAAATTGGGTTAACAAGGTATTTATGTTGAAGAAATAGAATGGTCAAAATTGTTGCTTTTATTGCTTCATTTTTAGTCTCTGCATTTACTTGGGGGCAGTGGAGTAGGCAGCCTATTCAGAATTATACGTCCAAGGATTATGGTGTTCAATATTCGAACTATATTCATGCTGTTGTTTGCGACGATAATGGCTTTGTATATGCCGGAAGTGCCTATGGCGTATTGCAATTTGACGGGTATCGATGGAATTTTATTCATGTTAAAGCAGGTACTTATGTAACTTCACTGGCTTATCATAACGGGTATTTATTTGTCGGGTGTACTAACGATTTTGGTTATTTAAAAGCAAACAAAAACGGCATTTGGCAATATATTTCGCTTGCAGATACTTTTCAAATTAGCTTGTCCAATGCTGTATGGAAGATTTTTGCAGTAAAAGACAAAATTTACTTTCAAACCGATGAAGCTATTTATGTTTATGATAATAAAAGCATTACTCCTATAAAACCAGAAACTTCGTATCATTTGGCTTTTCAATTAGGCGAAAGTCTAATTGTTCGAGAAAGATCGAAAGGGTTATTGAGTATAACAACAAAAGATATTAAACAAATCCCTCACTCTCAATTATTTGCCGACACTGGTGTTTTTGCAGTTTTGCCTTTTAAAAAGAATTCAAAGCTCATTATTACTCAAGAAGCCGGAATTTTTAAATGGGAAAATGGGAATTTTGAACAATGTTTGTCTTCATCACAAAAAGATTTTCTCATTGGTGCTATGATTATTGGAGCTAAGAGACTAGATGATGGAAATATAGCATTATATACGCTGAAAAAAGGAGTAATCGTGCTCGATACGACATTAAATGTAATAGCCAAATATAGCTCAACACAAGGATTGCTGTCCGACGAAGTTCACGATTTGGCACAGGACAACTACGGGAATTTATGGTTAGCTACGCAAAAAGGTGTTAGCAGAGTTCAATACCCGTCTGCTATATCGTATTTTAATGAAAAATCAGGCCTTCCCGGAAATGTTTTATGTATTAAAAAACACGAAGAAAAGTTGTACGTTGGTTCAACTGATGGATTGTTTGTTTTGGAAAAAGGGAAAGAAGATTTTTTTTATAATTTACCGGAAATTAAAGGAAAGGTATGGGCAGTTGATTGCGATGAAAAATCGCTGTGGGTAGCAGGAGATAATGGCGTATGGAAGATTGAGCCGTCAAAAGCGATAAAGCAACTTAGCAAGGAACCTTACTTGTCGTTGGTGCGTTTGCCCGAATTGCATCAATGGTTGGCTTTAGGAACAAATGGTTCAGCGATGTTCGATGAAACGAACAATAAAGTTGTTTGGCAGTCTGCCGATTTAAAAATGGATGCATACGGAGCTGTCGCTATAAAAGATAACCGGGGTTATGAGGTTTGGGTTGGTACAAAAAATCAAGGCGTTTTTCAGTTTATTTTTAATCAAAATAAGCCTCTTCAAACAATTCAATATAGAGGTATAGAAGATGGTTTGCCGGACGACTGGATCAGTCCGTATTTATGCAACGGGAAAGTATATTTTGCTACCCCCAATGGCTTTTTAAGGTTTATTAGCCCTGATGAAATTAATAAAATGGCAGGAAATAATTTAGACAATGAAGTTAGGGGTTATTTTGATGTGGTCAATTTTCCAAAAAACAAGAAAGACAAGTCCATTACTGCTTTTTATTGCTATCAAAAAAAGGTTTTTGTTGCCATTGAAAATTATTTATACTTTATAGGAAAAGATAGCATTGCCAATCATCGCGGATTCAAAACCATCGACTTGGGAAGGTTAAATTGCTTATATGTAAATGATGATGAGATTTGGTTAGGTGCCGACGATGGATTGGCAAGGGTTGATTTAGCTAAATTAAACGTTGATACGTCTCCAATACCAACCTTTACAATTAATTCAATTGAAATTGCGAACGATTCGGTTTTGGGCTATTTTGCGATTCATCGTTTGTCAAAACCTCTTGTGTTTCCTTATAATTTAAATACGATTAAAATAAACCTATCATCATTGTATATTGACAATCATATTACCTTGCAATACTCATGGCTGTTAAAAGGCAGCAACGATGAAACGTTTTCTTCATGGGACAGCAATCCACAGATTTTATTAACAAATCTAAAAGAAGGCGATTATACACTTATTATCAGAGCAAAAAACGCTAATGATGTATTGAGCAAAGAACAATGCTTACGTTTTAAAATTCTACCGCCTTGGTACCGTTCGTGGTGGGCGTATATGATTTACGTTGCATTTGCGATCTTTTTTATTTATTTGATTATCTATTTTAACTCCCGGCGGTTGGTAGCAAAAAATAAGAAATTAGAGGAAATAGTGAAGATTAGAACTCAGGAAGTTGTAGAGCAAAAAGAAGAAATCGAGCATCAGAAAACAACCATTGAACATATTCTTAAAGACTTAAACGATAGTATATCTTATGCACAGAGAATACAAGAGGTATTGCTTCCTTCACGCGAGATGATTGAAAGTATGTTTCACGATTCAATGGTGTTGTATAAACCACGAAATATTGTAAGTGGCGATTTTTATTGGGCTGCAATTATTAGCTTCCCTAATTCACAAACAGAAAATAAACTTGTCATTATTGCAGTTGCCGATTGCACAGGGCATGGAGTTCCCGGTGCTTTTATGAGTATGTTGGGAATTTCTTTTTTGAATGATATTGTAAAGAAAAAAGAGATAACGCAGCCATCCGAAATTCTTAATATGTTGAGAGCCTATATTATTGAAGCACTAAAACAATCGATTGATTCAGGTTCGCAAAAAGATGGCATGGACATTTCGATGTTAACAGTAAATATGAAAACATTGGAATGTCAATGGGCAGGAGCAAATAACCCGCTTTATATTGTCAAAGGAGCTGATACAGATACTGAAAACGGACTAAACAAACTTATTGAAATAAAGCCCGATAAAATGCCAATAGCGATATATCCGGTAATGGAGCCTTTTACTAATCACACCATTCAGTTAGAAAAGGGCGATGCTTTATTTCTTTTCAGTGACGGGTATGCCGACCAATTTGGCGGTCCTAAAGGGAAAAAGTTTATGTACAAATCGTTCAAAGAACTTTTGATTCAACATTCAGATAAAAAAATGAACGAACTGAAAGATATTCTCGATAATACAATTATAGATTGGATGAAAAATGAGGAGCAAAACGACGATATAACTGTTTTAGGAATTAAAATATAAATATTTTATGGACGATCAATTTCTTTTCATGCTAAAAGAAGGTTCCGATGCACAACTACTCGGCTTGATAGTAACGTTAGATAAATCTGAGAATATTGTTTTTTATAAACAAGCGTTAGAACAGGCTGTAAATAGAAATTTGATTAGTATAGAGCAATCAGCAAAAATTTTAAATAACGATGTAGAAACAACGCAGAACTTAAAAGATAAATGGAATCAACTAAAGAAACAAGAAGATAAAAAACCAAAAAGTTTTCTAATAAGGAATATGATGCTTAGTGGATTTCTTTTTATATTAGGAGGAGTTGTCGTTATGGTATTAATATATCTTAGGTTATAAATGTATCATACTATTTATACGTATAGGTGGTACGGTGGTTTTTTCTGGGGAGGAATCATTATTTTAATCGGTCTGGCTTTTATAATACTGGGTATGGTCGATAAATTTTCTAAAAATAAGTAATGACTTTCTATTGCTTATTTTTTTGATGTTTCGGCAATTATCTTTTTAAATGCACTTTCAATATCTATTAGAAAAACATCAGGGTTAAAAATAATTTTTTTGTCTTCGTTTTTTGATAAATGTTTTAGTTCTTTGTTTGTTGTGATAATAAAAAGAGAGCTTGGTTTGCCTGTATGAATTAATTGGTTTCGCCAGTGCTCGTAGAAAAAAGAGTCTCTATTAAGAGCTGCATAATTGCCGCCAAGCAACTTGTTTATCGCCATGTCGAATCTTTTTTTTGTTTGTTTGGGAGCTTTAAGTGGTTTTTTATCTATTATGGCGCCCATCCATTCTATGCAAAGTGTAAGAATAATTATCGAAAGTTCAATATTACCCGAATTCAACTGTTTTTTTGCCTCTTCTATATTTTGACTAAGTTGCAGCATGGGCTAACGTTTCCTCAGAATCATCATTCCATCTCGAAGTGGTAGCATTACATTCTCTACGCGTGTGTCATAATGTACATAGTCATTGAAAGTACGAATCGATTTTGTGAATTCATCATTTTCGTTTTCGTTGAATACCTTTCCATTCCAAAGTACATTATCAGCTATGATAAAACCTCCCTGACGCACTTTGTCAAAAATAGCTTGGTAATATTCTAAATATTCGCGTTTATCTCCGTCAATAAATACTAAATCAAATGTTTCATCTAAGCCGGGTATGATATTTAATGCGTTTCCAATGTGAAGTTTAATTTTAGACGAAAGCGGTGAGCGATTAATATAAAGACGAATAAACTCTTCAAGCTCATCGTTTATTTCAATGGTATGCAAAATGCCGCCCGGAAGAAGCCCTTCTGCCAGACAAAGTGCTGAATATCCGGTATATGTGCCAATTTCAAGAATGCGATAAGGGGCAATCATCATACTAAACATTTTCAACAATTTGCCTTGCAAATGACCGGATAGCATCCTCGGATGATATATTTTAACATTTGTTTCGCGTTCCAGTTCTCTTAAAAGTTCGCTTTCTTCTTCGGTATGTTCTATTACATATTTTTGTACAATACTATCCATGTGTTAAATGTATTTTAAAGAAGATAATTTTTCTTCGGAATAAATTTCGTTTGCTACTCTTATTATATCTTCGGCAGTTATGCTTTCTATTTCTTTTTGAATAACATCTAAATCGTCAATCTTTTTAAAAACCATATAACTTTTGGTTAAGTTCATGGCTAAGCTTTCTTGATTATCAAAAGAAAGTGCCATTTGACCGTAAAATTGATTTTTGGCAACAGATAATTGTTTGTCAGTGAGAGGAATTTCGCGAACTTTTTTTAATTCATGAAGTACTAAGGATAAAGCTTTTTCAAGTTTTTCTTTATCTGTGCCAAAATAAATGTAAGCAACACCGGAATCAAAATAGGCATTATAGTTTGATTCAATAAAATAAACCATGCCTTTTCGTTCGCGAAGTGCCATGTTCAAACGACTATTTGACCCGCCACCGCCCAAAATATTATTAAGCAAGTGAAGTGTAAGGCGGTCTTTGTGGTTGTATGAGTATGCCAATGTGCCCAACATGCAGTGGGCTTGAAATGTGTTTTTATCAATAGTTTTGTGAAGTGGAACAAAATTTTTAAAGGGTTTACGTTTCCAACGTCTCTTGTTTTCGGCAACGGTGGAAAAATATTTATTGAATGATTGTAGCGCTTTTGAATAAGGAATGTTTCCGGCAACGCAAACAACAATCTGGTCCGTATTGTAGGTGCGTTGGCAAAATTGCTGTATTGCTTGGGTGTTGAATGATTTTAAACTTTCGGTTGTTCCTAATATATTCCTTCCTAAGGGATGACCGTCAAAAATCAGTTCTTCAAATTCATCGTAAATGAGCTCGGCTGGTGAATCTTTGTACGAATTTATTTCATCGTTTATAACAAGTTTTTCGCGTTCAAGTTGATTTTGAGGGAAAACGGAATGGAAAACAATGTCGCTCAGAAGTTCTATGGCTCGTTCAAAGTGTTTGGGTAGGAAAGTAGCATAAACACAAGTGTCTTCTTTGGTAGTAAAGGCATCCAGATCGCCTCCCACTTCTTCTATTCTGTTGATAATTTGGTATGAACTTCGTTTTTGGGTTCCTTTAAATAGTACATGTTCCAGAAAATGTGCCATCCCATGTTCATTTGCTAATTCATCTCGTGTACCTGTGTTGATCATTACGATGCAATGAGCGGCAACTCGTTTTCCTGGTATGTGAATAAATCGAATTCCGTTCGATGAAGTGTGGGTTTTGTAGCTCATGTTTTTTTATCTTTGCAAAATTACAACAAGTTTTTCTACAAAATACTTTGTTTTATCATTGTTTATTTCGTAGTGATGAATTTGATTTTAGAGTTGATGAGCGAAAAAAAATCTGTTTATGTCAAATTTGTTTTTCTGCCCATTTTAAATCTTCAGGTGTTGTAATTTTTATATTGTAGTTCAATCCTTCAGAAAAGTGCAATGGAAAACCGGCTTGTTCTATAAGCATAGCATCATCGGTTATACTTTCGCTAAAGGGAATGTTGTACGCTTTGTCGAGCCAATCTTTCATGAAAATTTGTGGTGTTTGAACCAAAAATATTTCTTGGCGTGGCAAAACATCATTATGTTCGTTGTTTATTTTTCTAACCGTTTCAGTAACGGGTTTTATGGGAACTGCAGACCCAAATTTTTCAGCCTCTTCAAACAATTTTTCAATAAATAAGGGTGTTATAAATGGGCGTACCCCATCGTGGATAGCTACGACAGTGGCATTCTCAATTTTTGATAAGCCGTTTTTTACCGATTGATAGCGGCTATCTCCTCCGGCTGCAAGTTTATGTGGTATCTCAATTTTATGCGAAATGAGAAGCTCTTTCCAAAATATAAAATAAACTTCCGGTAAAACAACAATAATTTCCATTTCCGGGTTGTAAGTATAAAAAGTTTCAAGTGTATAAAAAAGTATGGGTTTCCCCTTTAATTCCAAAAATTGTTTTGGGAGGGCATAATTCATTCGCTTGCCAAGTCCTCCGGCAACAAGAATTGCAGCTTTTTTCATCTATTTATTGTTTTTTCTGATTGATTAATACATCCATTAAATGTAGCCTTAATCATAAGTTTGTCAATATGATCAAATTTAATTGATTTAAATGTGTCCGAATAAAGTTCATTTAATTTTCCGAACCAATCACCTATAAAATCATCATGCGAAAAATCGTCGCGGTCGTAAACACCAATAATAAATTTTTCTTTGGGGCTTAAGGTGTATATGGCAACCGTATCGCTATCGATATAGTTCATGGAATATGTTGCTTCTCCCGATCGCCAATAGTAATTGGAAAAATCTTCTTTGTTTTTTGCCGGAACAAAAACGGTCCAGTAAATATCAGGTAGCCCTAATCGAAAGCTGAAATCCATGCCTACAGGCGAAAATTTATCGTCGTTTTGTAAAAAAATACCTCCTGTATATAATATCGTTTCATATACTTCGGGCATTGTAAAAGTTAATTTCCATCTTGCTTTTAGTCCGTTTACCAAAACTTCTTCGGAAAACTGCTCTTTTTGATAGTATTTTGTCCCATAAAGCTCAACATATATTATGTTTTCGCCGGAGGGCATGTCTTTAAACAATATAAAAGGAATAGTAACCTGTGTTTTGATAAATGCATTTTGAAAATTGACTTCAATGGGAACTTGTAAAAAATTACCTTTGCCACAATATTTTTTGAATAGATTATTTGCGACAAAAGCTGCAGGTACTTTTATAATGTCTCCTTTGGCATTATAAAAGCGAAAATAGAGTTTTATATTAGAAACGGAATCATCTAAAAGACTGTCTTCCCATAAGCGACGTGTACCTTTTAGTTCGACATTTATTTCAAAGTTTGAATTGTAAATAAATGGATCAAATTTGCAGTTATTTTTATTAAGCCAACCTTTATTATAAAGCCAAGTATTTTTTAAGTTTTTTTTATCAAGTGCTTTGTCCCATTCGCTAATACATGAATGGAGTAGAAGGAATAAAACGATGATAAAAAGTAGATTTTTCATTAAAATAATTTTAATTGGTTGGAGTCGTTGTTTATTCCAAGATGTTTGTATGATAATGGAGTAACTTCTCTTCCTCGTGGTGTTCTTACTAAAAAGCCTTCTTGGATTAAGTAGGGTTCGTAAACGTCTTCTATTGTTCCGGCATCTTCGCCAATTGCGGTTGCAATAGTATTAAGTCCGACCGGTCCTCCGTTAAACTTTGTTATAATGGTTTTTAATATTTTTTGATCCATGGTATCTAATCCATATTTGTCGATATTAAGAGCGTTGAGTGCCATTTGTGCAATTTCTAATGTAATGGTTCCATTTCCTTTAACCATGGCAAAGTCTCGAACTCTTTTTAATAGTGCGTTTGCGATGCGTGGTGTTCCTCTACTTCTTCTTGAAATTTCGAATGTGGCATTTTCTTCTATGGGTACATTAAGTATTTGAGCAGAACGTTGTATGATTTTAACTAAAACGTTTGCCGTATAGTATTCTAAGTGCAGGCGAATACCAAATCTTTCCCGAAGGGGATTTGTTAATAATCCTGAGCGAGTGGTTGCTCCAACTAGAGTAAAAGGGTTAAGTTTTATTTGAATGGTTCGAGCACTGGGGCCTTTGTCAAGCATTATGTCAATACGAAAATCTTCCATTGCCGAGTACAAATATTCTTCAACAACCGGATTCAGACGATGAATTTCGTCAATAAATAGTACATTGTTGGTTTCGAGGTTGGTAAGGATTCCTGCCAAATCGCCCGGTTTGTCGAGCACAGGACCCGATGTTATTTTTAGTTCGGCTCCCATTTCGTTGGCAATGATGTTAGCAAGAGTTGTTTTTCCAAGTCCCGGAGGTCCATGCAAAAGTACATGATCGAGAGATTCGCTCCGCATTTTTGCTGCTTGAATAAAAATTTGCAAATTTTCTACAACTTTTTCTTGACCATAAAAAAAATCGAAATGTTGTGGGCGAAGTTGTTTGTCAAATTCATTTTCGTTGTTAGAAAAGTTGCGTATATCGAAATCGTTATCCATGTTTGGCTTTTAAAAATCAAAAGTAATAAAAATTCTTATTTTTCAATGATTTAAATTTTAGTTGTCGTATTGGTTTTTCTTGTTACAAAATAAATTCCCGCTAAAATGAATGGAATGCTGAGCCATTGCCCCATGTATAAGAACATGTTGCGCTCGAAATCAACCTGAACATCTTTGATAAATTCTACTAAAAACCTAAATCCAAAGCAGCCAATTAAAAAAACACCAAATAATAAATAGGGCTTTTCACTTGCATTGCGTTTAAAATACATCCAAAATAAAAGAGCAAAAAGCAATAAATAGGTTAAAGATTCATAAATCTGCGAAGGATGGCGTGGGTTGTTGTCAACATTATCAAAAATAAATGCCCAAGGAACATTTGTTATCGCTCCGTAAATTTCCGAATTCATCAAGTTGCCCATACGTATAAAAAATCCTGCTAAAGCAACTACAATCACAATTCTATCAACAATCCACGAAAAAGGTTTTTTTTCTTTTTGGCTGAAGAACCATAATGAGAGTAAAATACCTATAGCAGCACCATGACTTGCCAAGCCGCCTTGGCGTAAGTTTAGTATTTCAAACGGATGCGAAATATAATATGCTGGTTCGTAAAAGAAGCAATGCCCTAAACGAGCGCCAACTACAGTGCCTATTAGCATATAAATACTCAATCGGTCTAGAGTCTTTTGTGGAATCTGTTCACGTTGAAATATTTTTTGCATGATGATATAGCCAAATAAAAAACCCATTGCAAAGAGTAATCCGTACCAGCGAATTCCAAAACCGCCGATGTTAAATATTTCAGGATTGGGGTGCCAATGAATAAATAATGATATCATGAAAAAAATATTTTAAAAAAACGTTGCAAGTTAATAATAAATCGGCTTTTGAAAAAAACAGATTATTTGAAGTTTTGCATATTTACTATATAGGCATCCGGATAACCCGATTTTTTGATTTTTTCAAGATCCTTTCTGGCTTCATCAACTGATTTGTAATTGCCATAGATATATTTGTAGTTACCATCATTACCTATAAGTTCCTTTATATCCATTTTCAATGTCTTAAATACGGTGAGTGAAATTGGATTGCTGGTAGATTTTAATTGGATTGTGAATTCTGATTTACTTATAATCTTTTGCTTAAATTGTTCATAGTTAACAATAAATGCATCGGGATAACCCATTTCTGAAATTCTTTCTTTCTCTTTTTGTGCTTCAGCTCGGGTTTTAAAATCACCATAGGTGTATCGGTAAAATCCATCGGAGCAATAATTTTCTTTTACGCCTTTTAATCCTTTAAAAATAGACAAATCAATGGGTGAAGTAAAAGCCTTAACTTGAATGGTATAATCTTTTTTTACATTAGCTTGTTCTTCTTCTTGTTGTTGTTGATAGTTGCGGGTTATTTGATTTTTAATATCCGACATTTCATTGGTAGAAATAATATTGGCTTCGGTAAATCCTTGGTCAATAATAATGTTTAAAATCCTCATTGCTTCGCGTTTAGAGTTGAATTCACCAGCAGTAAACACTAGCATATCGCCTATCTTATTGTCTTTGATAGGATTAGGTGAGTTAGTGAATAGTGTGTCTTGTTTTAATACTTGAGTTAAGCTGAGCAGTTTGTTTAAATCTTTTACGTCTAAGAGTTTCTCTTTTTGCTGAACAAGTAATATGGTATACGTATTTTCGTCCTTAACTTTGGCATCTTTTCTATATTTTAAATGAACAGGGACATTAATTGATTCTACAACTACATTTTCGGGTACGGTATTCAAAAGCTTGATTTCAACTCTACGGTTTAACTGACGACCTTCGGGGTTATCTGAGCCATCAGGGTTTTTGTTTATAGCAATAAATTCGCGTTTGCCCATACCTTTAGCAACAAAACGAGCAGGGTCTATACCTTGGGTTACTAAGTAATCAATAGCAGCTTTTGCTCTGTTTTCAGAAAGTTTTTGGTTGAATTTATCGCTGCCTAACGCATCAGTATGACCTACGATTTCAACCATTAATCCTGAATTTTTCTGCATTAATTGAGCTAAACGTTGTAATTCAATTTCAGATTCACGACGTAGTTCGTATTTGCCATAGTCAAAGAAAATGCTTCGTATTACGTAGTATTCTCCTTTTGTAACTTCTATAGGATCTAATGTAACATCTAACACAACTTCTTTTTGGCTAAAATTGTCCGGAATATAAACATATTCGGTTTTGGGATTATAACCACGGCATGAGTATGTAAACTTGTAGCTTCCGGGCAAAACAATTTGTTGGTAGTAACCACTGTCTAACGTGGGTTTAACAGTTGCTATATTTACGTTTTTCAAACTATCGTAAACCACAACGGCAACATCTTTAGGTAATTCTGCCGAATTATCAGCTAAGCGAACAATTCCTTTTACTGTAACTTTAACCAATTGAGGTGGTTTTGTTTCTTCTACCGGCTTCATGCCAGGTAGGTTAACTTTGGCTTTATAAATATTATTTTTAGCTATTCCACCACGCTCATTGTTATTAAGTGGGAAAAAGAAATATTCACCATTTGCTTTAGGAATATAAAACAAGTCATTTCCTACAGTATTTAATGGGTAACCAATATTAATAGGTGTTGACCATTTGTTATTGTTTAATAAATTGCTGTAGAAAACATCAAATCCCCCCATGCTATAATGACCTTGAGAGCTGAAATAAAGGGTGTATTTCCCTTTATCGCCAATTACAAACGGTGTTTCTTCGTCATAGATGGAATTAATAGTAGGTCCAAGGTTTACAGGTGGTCCCCATTCTCCTTTTTCATCTTTATCTGTGCGATAAATATCGAGTCCGCCAAAACCTCCGGGTCTGTCACTTGTAAAAAACAATGTATTGCCATCTTTAGTAATAGTGGCATGAGATTCCCAATATTTTGAATTAATATGCTTGTTTAGAGGCTTCATTTTTGTCCACTTATCGTTCTTTAGGTAACTGATGTAAATATTACCATCGTCGTTGTCGTCTCTAACAAGATAAAGTTCTTTGCCATCTGAGCTAATGCTTACAGGTACAGTTCTTTGCTGAGATCCTGCGCCAATCTGCTTGGTAATATTGATGGGGTCACTCCATTTTCCGTCTATTTTTTTCGAATAATAAATATCGTCAAGTTTATAGTCTGTATTGGAAGTATTTATGTCTAATTCAGCTGAAAAAATATTCTTTTTACCTGCTGTAAATACAATGATTGATTCATCATCAGAAATAACCGGACAATTTTGAACCTCATCGGGTGCATTGATAACCTCGCTTAAGTTTTGAGGGTCAATATTAATAGGGTTTTTAATAAGTTGTTTAGCATTTTCAGTGCATTGAATTTCGCGTTTAACGTAGTCGATATAATAAACTGAACTAACGGATACTGTTGAAGTGAATTTTTTAAAAGCAAAAATGGCTTTTTCAAAATCCATGGCATCTCTATAGGCTGTTCCTAAATAAAACCAAGCATCTGGTGGGGCATTTTTTTCTAAATAAGAGCCTTCTTTATATTTTTTTGTTATATGTTGCACTGCAAATTCTAAATATGAAATGGCTTTACGTTTTTCTTCAGGAGAATTTTGATAAATATAGCAGATACCAATTCGGTAAGCTAAATTTGCATTCTCTTGGTTTTGTTTGTATATATCTAAATAGAGAGGTAAGGCCAAATCGTATTCTTCAAACATAAAGTGGTATTCCGCATCTACAAACTTTTTTTTAAAGTCCTGATTAAATGCAAATTGGAAAGAAAATAAAAATAATAAAGTGCTCAGTAATACCTTATTCATTTGTTTTAAAATAGAAAACAAACTTACGGTAATTTTTCAAAATAAACAAAAATTATTTTATAGGTTTTCAAAAGAGTACTTCTCAATGAGGTTTGTAAGTTTATTTAAAAATTTTCCTGCCATCATTCCGTCAATGATTCGATGATCGTATGCAAATGATAGAATTACTTTGTGCCTGATGGCGATGGCATCTCCCTGAGGCGTTTCTATTACATCCGGTTTTTTTTGAATAGCCCCAATTCCTAAAATGGCCACTTGTGGTTGATTTATGATCGGCGTTCCGGCTAACGTTCCAAAAGTTCCTAAATTAGTTATAGAAAAAGTGCCACCTTGTATTTCGTCGGGTTTCAGTTGGTTTGCTCTTGCTCTTTGAGCTAAATCGTTCATTGTTTTAGCAATGCCAATTAGATTAAGCTGATCTGCATTCTTAATAACTGGTACAATTAAATTATCATTTGGCAGTGCAGTAGCTATACCAATGTTTATTGATTTATGAAGAATAATATTCGTCCCGTTTACTGAAGCATTGATGAATGGGAATTCTAATATCGATTTTGTGGTGGCATCAACAAAAAAAGGCAAATAAGTTAGGTTAATGCCATACTTGTTTTTAAATTCTTCTTTTTTTGCATTTCTCCAAAGTACAATTTCAGTTACATCCGCTTCAACAAAAGAAGTAACATGAGCCGAAGTGTGTTTTGAATGAATCATGTGTTCAGCAATCAGTTTTCTTACCCTATCCATTTCTATAACAGTATCAGAAGCCGATGTTAATACATTTGCCGAAAAAGCCGGAGATGAAATCGGTTTTTCAATATTTATTGATTTTGATTGAACGTATTGTAATATATCATCTTTTGTTATTCTGCCTTCAATCCCTGTTCCTTTAATTTTATTTAAGTCTTCATCTACAAGATGGTGTTCTTGTATGAGTTTTTTTACAAGTGGGCTTAGAAAAACAAATTCTTTTTTTTCAGAACTAATATTTTCTGATATTGTTTCTTTTGGAATAGCAACGGTTTCAAATTTTTGTTCTATGGGTGGATTTAGAACAGCATTTTCGTTAGATGCAGTATTGTTTTTCAAAATAGCGATAGTCTTTCCAACAGAAACAATTTCATTTTCATTAAAAAGAATAGAATCAACTATGCCTTCATCGGGTGAGGTTATTTCTGAATCAACTTTATCCGTTGCAATGTCGCATAGAACATCATCTTGTTTTACTCGGTCTCCTTGTTTTACATGCCATTTTATTATTGTAGCTTCAATAACTCCTTCTCCCATAGCCGGGATATTAATATTTATAGTGCTCATATAATTTTTATTTAGTCTAAATTATATGCAAACTTACGTAATTATTTTTAAACAAACAAGGAATTGAGTTCTTATAAATCAAAATTATAGATATTCGTTTAATGCTTTAGAAAAATTATAAATTTGATTTTTTCTTGAATATTGGTTAATTTTATCTAAATTTGGTTCAATAGCAGGCTCCATTTTAATGAATTTTGAGTAAAGAAAAACTAAATGATTATAACAATCTTTAACATTATTAGCATAGTATCCTGTTCTTGTTTTTATTAACATTTCTTGCATAATATCGTTATCAGAAGGGCATAGCAGAATGGGCTTTTTATAAAATAAATATTCAAAAATTTTTGTTGTTAATATGCCTTTTATTTCGCCATATGAAAATAATAAAAAACCAAATGCAGAACAATACGCTTGATGTATTTCTTTGCTATTTAATCTTTTTAATAAGAAAATATTTTCTTTTAATGAGGTATTAATAATGCTATATTTAATTGACAAATCATCATCATTACCTATAAAAAATAATTTTATGTTATTGGATATAGTTGATTTAAAAAGTAATAATGCTTCAAATAATATATTTAAATTCTGTTGAGGGTATATTTTACCGGAATATATAAAAGTAAAGTCTTTAACCTCTAATTTTGCTTTAAAATTAAAGTAACCATTATAAATGACGATTCCTTTTCTATTAATAATTTTATTGATTTTTGATGTATAAAATGGAGTTACTGAAGTGAAAAATAAGCAATTACTTGACCAAGACTTTTCTAGGATTCTGAAATAAAATATCTTAAAATAATCAGTAATATTTTTATTAAAGTTTAATTGACTTGTTGACCAATCATCCCTATAATCTAATATATATGGTATATTATGCTTTTTACTTAATATTTTAGCAAGTTTAAATAATTCAAAAGGATTTCCGGTCGCTATGATTGCATCGAAATGAGATTTCTTTAACAATTCATTTGAAAAAAAATAAAGTGGATAGTATGGACTTATTTTAATATATAAAGGGAATATTAAAATATCTATTGTGGATAAGGTTTTTCTTATTAAAGTGTTAATAATTCCTTTTTTATTTGCTAAACGGTCTCTAAGTTTTGGATTATAGGGCAATAAATACGCATCATAATGGCGACAGAATAGATAATCAATATTTTGTGTTTCAGAAGGTTTGTAGTAATCTTTTAGATTTTGATATTCATCCCATTTTCTTGAAACGATGGTTGGTCTATATCCAAATCGATTAAAATATTTTGCAAAAGCATATGTTCTTTGTGCAGCAGGCATTGTAGATGGAGGAAAGAACCAAGAAAGTATTAAAATATTTTTTTGGGGATTATTCATATTATCTTAACATGATTATAAAAAATCGTTTAATAAATAAAATGGGATGCTTAAAAGAACCGATGAACAAATAGTGAAGTCCTTTTAATTTATTTAGCTTAATAAAGGATGTTCCTAAAATGTAATATTTATGAAAAGAATACTGTTTCTTAAATTTTTTTTGATATAATTTATTCATATCAATAAGTTTGTAAAAGAGTTCATTATCATATATTAGAGCTTCAGATAAAAGGCTGGACATGCTTTTTGTATGGTATCTGTACCAAAGTGGTGCATTTTCTATAAAACCTCCTTTAGAAAAATAGCATAATTCGAGTAGAAAAAACCTGTCTGCCGTACTAGATAATAATGGATTAAAAAATAGTTTATTTTTTATAATGACTTCCTTTCTAAACATATAGTTTGAAGGGACACTTTCATATGACTCTGTATAATTTAACACATTAAATGATATATTATCAAAGACTCCTTTGTGGTTCCAAATAATATTATCTTGATGATCTTTAAACATTATAATATTACTGCAACAAAAACCATATTGAGGATTTGATTCTAAAAAATCATAGCGTTTTTCTAAAAATGAGTTGGATAGAATATCGTCTGCATCTAAAAAAACTACATATTTTCCTTTTGCTTTTTTTAAGCCGACGTTTCGGGCCATTGACACACCCATATTTTTTTGTTCGTACAAAAAAATTCTCTCTGATAAATATTTTTTTGAAATATCTGCCGAATTATCTGTTGAACCATCATTGACGAGAATTATTTCCCAGTTTTGAAATGTTTGGTTTAATACAGATTGAATTGTTTCGTCAATAAAATCCGATGCATTATAAAATGGTATAATTACAGATATTTCAGTTGTTTTGTTCATTGTATAAAGATAGATACAGCGATTCTAATGACGTTATTTTATTTGCAAAACTAAAAATATTTTGAGTTTCTTTTGATGTTTCCAGCATTGCTTCTTTGTGTTTTGATAGATTAGGGATAATGGATATTAAAGATTGATATATTGCTTCGTGATTTTGATACGGCACCACGAACGAATTATTTTTAAAAAGTTCCATTTCTGCTGCTATGCCGGAAAGTGTAATTATCGAAGGAACGCCCATGGCAAATGCTTCTACATAAATTTGACCAAAAGTTTCTGATTCCGGAGAAATTGGAACATGGATAAAAATATCAAATGTACTATATAATGCATAAATATCTTTTTCAAATTCTATGATACGGTAATTTTGATGAGGAATTTTTTGTAAAATTGATTTTATTGTATTTTCATAATCTCCTTTTGCTCCTATTAATAATAATAAGGCATTGGGATAGGTAGTAAGAATTTTTTCAAAACTTTTAAGGGTATATTGTATCCCTTTCCATTCTGTAAATCGAGAAACAATTCCTATTATAGGAAACCCCTCTATATTGTATTTTTGAATCAGGTTAATTTTAGTTTGTTCCGAATACATAAAATCCTTAAAGTCAAAACCATGCCTAATGACAATAATTTTCTTTTCATTAACAGACTCTTTATTTATTAGAATGTTTTTGGTTTGTTCAGAAGGGCAAATAATTTTTTTTGATAGCCAATTTATCCATTTATCATACTTTACAGCTTGTTGATGATATTTGTGGTGAATATCCGAATGATGTCGCGTATGAAGACGATTTTTAAAGCCTAATAACCATGCGGCAGTCAGAGTAATAAAAGAAGCATCAAACAATTGCGGATGAATAATATCAGGTTTAATTTTATTAATAAGTTTAGTTAGGTTAAAAAATGCAGAAACAAGGTTTTTTTTACCACAATAAAAAATGTTATAACAAGGAATTCCTAAGGATGCAATTTCGTTTTGAATGGGAGTTATTGTGGGGTTTAAAAATATACAAACTAAATGAAACATATCTTTATTCAAAAATTTTGCATACCAATAAAATTCATTCGCATGCTCAATGAGAGAAAATACAGCTAATATTTTAATTTTTTTTTTCGTAGTCATGATAACCTTTCCAGATATAAGCACCTGCAAGTGCATTAAAAATGGCGAATGAAATAAAATCAAAGATTCGTGAGAAATTTAAAAGTTTGGTTTTAAAAACAAGAATTTTATTTAATCTGTATATGATTGAAAAGATAATTTTTTTTACAAAAAAATGCCTAATTTCAAAAGATTTGTCCTTTGTCAATTTTACATATACAGCTCTTGTTGCTCCCTCGCGATATCGGCGTTGGAGCCAGCTGTTGGGCTCAATTCTGTCTTCTTCATTATGAAAAACAGTGTGCGTTGTATTTAATAAAACCTTAATGCCTTGTTTATTTATTCTCAAAGAAAAATCAAAGTCTTCGAATCCACTATATGGAAACGATTCGTTATAACCGCCGACATTTTTAAAAATTTGTTTTTTTAATCCAAGTGCAAAAGAAGCTAGGTTTGGAACAATATACTCAGAGTTTTCAATCCAATGTTCATTATTCATCCAGCCTTTCATTTCAACATAACCAATAGTTATTAAATACCGTCCAAAATTAGTTTTTTTACACTTATTAATTAATTCATTTGTATATTTCCATTTGATATTTAAGCAGTGATTATAAGAAGAACTACTTTTAAAAAATATCTTGTACTGCATTAATGCATCGTACGAGAGTAATATATCATCATCTAACAAAAGTAAGTTTTCATACGTTGAAAGCGAAACCCCATAATTTCTTGCTGAGGCTACTCCCTTTTTTGTATTTTGGTATATTTTTACATTTGGATGATAAAATAAAAACTCTTCTTTTCCATCATTAATTACAATTATTTCATATTTTGATGTAATTTTAGGCAGAATTTCTAACGTGTTTTCAATGGTTTTTAAAAGAATCTTATTCCGATTGCAAGTAGGTATGATAATACTTATCTCCATTTCTCCCTTTTAACACAAAGATAAATATTTTGATTTATGTTTATATATAGAGAAGGCAAAGATTTATTAACAATATGGGATGCTATTATTCCTCCATTTATTCTTTTCGCCATCTTTTTATATGCTTATCTTACAAAAATAAGAAAAATTGATAAAAGACCTGAATATAGTTTTTATGTAAAAGGGATGACATTAAAGATAATGGGAGGTCTTTTCTTTTTGGTAATTTATTTGTTTTATTATGGTGGCGGGGATACGACACTCTATTATCAATCTTGTGAGTCATTATTAAATTTATCAAAAGTTAATTTTGGTAAATTCTTTAGTATTATGATGGGAAATTTATCACAAGAAAATGCAAGTCTTTTTGGGCCTGAAATAGGTTATAATTATTATTACAGAGATTTTCAATCCTATTCTGTAGTTAGGTTTTCAAGTATTTTCGTTTTTATGGTAGGTAGGAGTTATGTTGCTGCTACTATACTAATAGCTGCATTTACGTATGGCGGGTTATGGAGTCTATTTAAGCTTCTTTATCATCGTTTTCCAAATGATAAAAAGGCAATTGTATTTGCTATATTTTACATTCCATCAACTCTTTTTTGGGGAAGCGGACTGTTAAAAGATTCATATACATTAATGGCTACTTGTTATTTTTTTGTGGCATTTTATAATCTTATTGTATTGAAGAAAAATATGGTGAAGAATATTTTTTTAATTTTGTTTGCTTCATTTATATTAATATCTTTAAAACCGTACATATTTTTTGCTTTAATAGCAGCTGTTTTTATTACATTAATTCATATAAACAGTTCTTATATTAAAAATAAAATTATTAAAATGTTCGTAATCCCAGTATTAATAGTTGTCATAATTGTAGGAGGGCTTCAATTTATTCAAATTATGGGCGAAAACATTGGAGGACATTATTCATCTATTGATAAAATGCTCGAAAAAGCTGTTATTAATCAACAAGATTTAAAACAATCGTATTATGGAGGAAATTCTTTTGATATAGGATATTTTGAACCAACCATACCCGGTATATTATCAAAATTACCTGTAGCTACAATAGCAGGGTTATTTAGACCATTTTTATGGGAGGCGAGAAACCCTGTTATGCTTATTTCTGCATTGGAAAACAGTATTTTCTTGTTCCTAACTTTTTACGTATTGTTTTTATCGTTCTTAACATGGAGGCAATATAATTGGAAATATTTGAAGAATATATTATTTAGCGATCCCTTCATCGTTTTTAGTATTGTATTTTCTTTTGTATTTGCTTTCTTTATTGGTTTAACAACTTCAAATTTTGGAGCATTAGTTCGTTATAAAATTCCATTAATTCCTTTCTTTATGTCAACATTATTTATAATTGTACATAATTTTAATATTGAAAGGAATAAGTGGCGAAAATAATATCATTTATTTTTCAACGGGCTTTTTACTAACTTTGCAAAAAAAAGAATATGGAAAATTTATCAATGGGTTTTGATACCCTTTTAATTCATGGTGGCGATGTTCACGACGAGTGGGGAAGTGCAGTCGTTCCAATTTACCAAACGTCAACGTTTGCTTTTAAAAATGCTCAACATGGAGCCGATTGTTTTGCCGGAAAACAAAAAGGATTCATTTATACGCGTATAGGTAATCCCACTATAGAAAACTTAGAAAAAAAATTAGCTCTAATGGAGCATGGTTTTGGTGGTATTGCTTTAGCATCGGGTATGGCAGCTGTTACTACAGCTTATATGACATTACTTGAACAAGGTTCGCATATAATAAGTACGAGCGCTGTTTACGGACCAAGTAGAACCGTTTTAGAAACACATTTTAATAAATTCGGAGTAGAGGCAACCTTTGTTGATACCTCTAATTTAGATAATATAAAGCAGAATATTAAGCCTAATACTAAGGTTCTTTATCTTGAATCACCAGCAAATCCAACTGTACAGATTACTGATATTGCAGCTGCTTCTGCAATTGCTCACGAACATGGAATTGTAGTGATTGTTGATAATACTTTTTGCAGTCCATATTTGCAAAATCCACTTGTTTTAGGTGCGGATATTGTTCTCCATTCTCTTACAAAATATATAAACGGACATGCAGATATTGTTGGAGGTGCTTTAATTGCAAAAAATGAGGAACTCTATACAAAATTACGAAAAACCATGGTATATATGGGTGGAAACATGGATCCGCACCAAGCATATCTGGTTATTCGTGGGGTAAAAACACTTTCAATCCGTATGGATAGAGCACAAGAAAATGCAATTAAAATTGCGCAATATCTAGAAAATCATCCAAAAGTAGAAAGAGTTATGTTTCCTGGACTACCATCGCATCCGCAATACGAACTTGCCAAAAAGCAAATGCGTGGTCCCGGATCAATGATAAGCTTTGAATTAAAAGGTGGATACAATGCCGGTGTTGTGTTAATGAATAATGTAAAGGTTGCACTTTTAGCCGTTTCATTGGGAGGTGTTGAAACATTGATTCAACATCCTGCCTCTATGACGCATGCTTCCATGACACCGGAAGGAAGATTAGCTGCTAACATTACTGAGGGTTTAGTTCGTTATTCGGTGGGAATTGAAAACGTGGAAGATTTAATACAAGATTTAGATCAAGCTTTAGCAAAAATATAATTCTTTATGGCAAATAATTTAGTAGAAGAATTAAGATGGAGAGGCATGATTCACGATATTATGCCCGGAACTGAAGAACAACTTTCTAAAGAAATGACAACTGCATATGTAGGTATCGATCCTACTGCAGATTCACTTCATATAGGTCATTTGGTTTCAATAATGTTATTAAAACATTTGCAAAGGGCAGGGCATAAACCCATTGCTTTAGTTGGAGGTGCGACAGGAATGATAGGGGATCCAAGTGGAAAATCTGAAGAAAGAAAGCTTTTAGATGAAGCAACGCTACGTAAAAATCAAGAAGGCTTGTATAATCAATTGAAGCTATTTCTCGATTTTAATGATAATAAACCCAATAAAGCAGAAATAGTAAATAATTACGATTGGACAAAACCATTTGATTTAATAGGCTTTTTAAGAGAAGTAGGAAAGCATATTACGGTTAACTATATGTTGTCTAAAGATTCAGTTAAGAAAAGAATGGAAACCGGAATTTCTTTTACTGAATTTACCTATCAGCTTCTTCAAGGTTATGATTTCTTATATCTTTTTGAAAATAAAAACTGCAAACTGCAAATGGGAGGAAGCGACCAGTGGGGAAACATTACTACAGGTACAGAGTTGATACGTCGAAAATTAGGCGGTGAGGCGTACGCATTAACGTGTCCGTTGATTACTAAAGCAGATGGTGGCAAGTTTGGCAAAACAGAAAAAGGTAATATATGGCTTGATAAACGATATACTTCTCCTTATCAATTTTATCAATTTTGGATTAACACAACCGATGAAGATGCTGAAAAATATATAAAAATATTTACCATGCTATCTAAAGAGGACATTGAATTGTTGATTGAAAAACATAAACAAGAACCTCATTTGCGTATTTTACAACAAGCACTGGCGAAAGAAGTAACAATAATGGTTCATGGTGAAAATGAATATAATTCGGCTGTTGAAGCTTCTCAAGTTTTATTTGGTAAGGGAACAAAAGAAATGTTAGAAAAATTAGACGAACAAACATTTTTATCTGTTTTTGACGGAGTTCCTCAGTATTCTGTTGCAAAAGTTAATATAGAACAAGGTATTTCCATTTTAGATTTAGTAGCAGTTAATACAGATATTTTTCCAAGTAAAGGTGAAGCGCGTAAACTAATTATGGCAGGAGGATTAAGTGTTAATAAAGAAAAAATAAACGGCGAAATGGTACTAAATTCTTCACATTTATTAAATAATAAATTCATATTGATTCAAAAAGGGAAGAAGAATTATTATATAATTGTTGCTCAAGATTAAATTATTCTGTTGGTGGAACCAACGTTTTATTGAATTCATTCATGCAATTTTGAATGCCATCTGAGATAAAGAATTGGATGGCATTTTTCATTCGGTCAATATAAAAGGGTAATAATTTTTCCTCTTCGAGCGTAAAGGGACTTAAAACATAGTCGGCTTGTTTGCCTTTAGGAAAATTATTGCCTATGCCAAAACGCATGCGAGGGTAGGCATTAGAACCTAAGGCTTCGTCTATATTGGCAAGACCATTGTGTCCGCCATTGCTACCACCTTGACGAATTCTAATAGTGCCAAATGGTAAAGCAATGTCGTCAACTACAACAAAAACATGGTTTAAGGGGATATTTTCTTTTGTAAGCCAATATTTTACTGCTTTGCCACTCAGGTTCATGTATGTGGTGGGTTTTATTAAAATAATCGGCTTGCCTTTGTATTTTATTTGAGATTTTAGAGCAAAGCGTTCAAGTGTAAAAAAAGTATTGGATGCCAACGCAAGGGCATCCAATACTCGAAATCCTATATTATGACGGGTTAATTCGTATTCTTTACCTACATTTCCTAAGCCAATGATAAGGTATTTCAACGTTCACTTATGTTTAATTATTTTGCAGGTTCAGCGGCAGGAGCTGCTTGTTCTGTTGTTCCGGTAGCTGTGGGTTCAGCGACAGCTCTTGTAACTTTAACAGAAACAACAGCTTTGTCATGTTTATCAACGATGGTTAAATTAGGGATATTAACATCACCGGCATGAATCGTTTTGCCGATTTCTAAGTTTTCTACATTAATTTCAACGATTTCTACCATGTCTTTAACCAATCCTTTAACATGGATGTATCTCATCTCTTGAGATAATTTACCACCGTCTTTTACACCTTTTGCTAATCCAACCACTTTAACCGGTAATTTAACAACGATAGGTTTGTCTTCTGAAATTTCGTAAAAATCAACATGACTTACGCGATCGTTTACAGGATTAAATTGCAAATCTTTAATGATTACTTTTTTCTTTTCGCCATTAATGTCAAGGTTTGCATAATAAGTGTAAGGAGTAAATACCATTTTGTTAAGAAATTTTTCTTCTATGGCAATGTGATAGTTCTTTTCACCACCATAAATTTCGCATGGTACTAAGTCTTTCTTTCTGAAAGATTTTGCTGCTTTTTTGCCTAAATTTTCGCGAACAACAGCTTTAAATTCAATAGATTTCATAAATTTACTTTTTAGTGCTACTCAAAATTAAGTTTAACCACCTAATCTCCCATTACACATGAAGTATGGAATTTTTAAATGGACTGCAAAGGTATTATTTATTTTGCTAACTTCCAAAATTAAAATGGCCAAAATTGATTATCGTACCAGATCGCTTCCTTTAGTTCTTTGTCCATTTCAATTAGTATTTGATGGTGCGATCTTTCCCAATTTGAAAGCCATTCAAAGAGTTCTTTTTCTTCTTTTGAGTTAGCTTTTTGTGCAAATTCTGCATATACTTTTATGGCATTACTTTCCATGTCAATAGCAGCTGATATGGCAGCCGCTTCATAGCTGGCGGCATTGATTTCTTTTTTTATTTTTTCGGTTAATATTAAACCTGAAAAGGCGTCTTCTTGTTTTGGAAGTGATAAAGCAACTATCTTATTTTCTTTTTGTATTGCTTTAAATGTATCGCTTAAGAATTTTTCGTGCATTATTTCTTCCTTTGCCATGGTTTCAAAAACAGTTTTAATGTCTTGACTTTGGGTTGTTTTAGCTACTTGATTATAAAAAGCATGACCTTTTCTTTCCATTAAAATGGCCATTTTTAAAATTTCTAACGATTTGCTTGTATCCATAGGTAATAATGTTTAAGTTTACAGCCTGAAAGTTAGTTATTTTTATGAATTCAAAAAAGAACTTAAACTTTACTGGTAAACTTTTTTTAGTGCCCACTCCCATTGGAAATATGGAAGATATTACATTTAGGGCAATACGAGTGTTGAAGGAAGCGGATTTTGTTTTAGCTGAAGACACGCGTCAAACAATAAAGATATTTCAACATTACGAAATTAAAACTCCATTAAAATCCTATCATCAATACAATGAGCATTTTATTAAGGAGAAAATTATTGAAGAGCTTGCAAAAGGATTAAAAATTGCTTTAGTTAGCGATGCCGGAACGCCCGGTATTAGCGATCCCGGATACTTGATTGTACGCGAATGTATAAGTAATAATATTGAAATTGAGTGTTTGCCGGGTGCTACAGCGCTTATCCCTGCATTAGTAGATAGCGGTTTCCCTTGCGACCGATTTGTTTTTGAAGGTTTTTTACCTCATAAAAAAGGAAGAAAAAAAAGATTGCTAGAAATAGCTGATAATAATTATACCTGCATATTATACGAATCGCCATTTAGATTAATAAAAACGTTAGAAGAATTATCTATAATTATTGGAGATAAAAAACAAGTTTGTGTTTGTCGTGAATTGTCAAAAGTGCACGAAAGCGTGGTTCGTGGTTCTTTTGACGAAGTTCTCAAGTATTTCAAGTCCACAACTGTTAAGGGAGAAATTGTTATTGTTATTGGTACATTGAGTAAAGAACTTTCGTAAATTTGCAAAAAAAAATTATATGAAAAAAATCATTCCTTTATTTTTGTTGTTAGCCTTTTGGGCATGTCAAAATGACGTTCAAGAAGACCCGGCTTATAAAAAGTTATTGTCTGAAAGAGACAGTTTAGCCGGATTAGTTTCAACAGATGTTGGTACAATTAATCAATATTTATCTGATTTTAACGATATTCAAACTAATTTAGATAGAATTAAAGAAGCTGAAAAATTAGTTACGGTTAATGCAAACAATCCTGAAAATCCTACTACAGCAAAAGATCAAATAAATCAAGATATGCAGTTGATTTATGATTTGTTGCAGCAAAATAAAAATACAATCGAAGATTTACGAAGAAAATTAAAAAAATCGAACAACAAGTTAGTTGAATTAGAAAAAATGCTCAGTAATTTGGAACAACAAATCACAGCAAAAGATGCTGAAATTGCTGATTTAAAAGCTAAATTGGAGCAAATGAATATAAAAGTCGAAATTTTAACAGCCAATGTTGACAGTTTAAACAAAGAAAATGCCCAAAAAATGGACGTAATTGCTCAAAAAACTGAAGAACTCAATACTGCATTTTATGTAATTGGCAGTAAAAAAGAGTTAATGGAAAATAAGATTATTACAAAAGAAGGAGGCTTTGTTGGAATAGGAAAAATTGAAAAATTAAGAGAAGATTTTAATAAAGATTATTTTACAAAAATTGACATTACGTCTTTAAATGAAATTTCAATCAATGCATCTAAAGCAAAAATTATTACTTCACATCCCAATGGTTCATATAAAATTGAAATGAATGGGAAGAAAGTTGATAAAATAACGATTATAGATAAAAAAACGTTTTGGTCTGTTTCTAAATACTTAGTTATTGTGATTGAGTAAATATCGTTTACATAACCTTGATCGCTTTGTATTATTAACATTGTTTTTATTAGTATACAATGCTGATATTAACGCTCAATCCTTAATTAAAAAATATTTTCAATTACCGTGTGCAGAAAAAAGATGGGTGATGTGCCATCTATTTATATCAAAACATATTTTTGAGCTTAGCGAAGAAGCTATTAACGCTACTAAATCATTATTAACCGATACCACACTTGACGGAGATATGTCTGGTGGACAATTAGATGCTTTTCGTCATGCTTATTGGATGGCATTAATTACCCAAAAATATGGAGTTAAAATAGCAATGTCTTTAGGTAAAGCACATGAAAAAGGAAATTATCAATACTATAAAAGAAATAAAAAAGAAGAAGGTATATTACCCGATTTTGAAAGCTCGCAGATGGACTTTCTGAATAACGATATTGGTATTGAGATAGGGAAAAATATTCAATTCGATAACAAAACGATGTTAAAAGCATTGGTAATTAATTATATTAAAGAGGGGAAACTATATGTATTATTTAAAAATAAATCGAATTTGTATTTGGATTGCGATCGAAACATAATTGTAAACGATAAAAAATCGTGGTATTCAGGAAAATGTATCGTGCCTTCTAACTATAAAAAAGAATAGCTACTTCGTTTATTTAAAGTAGCTATTCAAAATAATTGTTAAAAATTTTTTAAACTAGTATTCCCAAAGGTCATGCTCCACTTTAAACATAAAATCTTTAATTCTTTCTGATTCGAGCATGGCATCTAAACCACTTTTATACTGCCATACAAAGCGGTTGTTATAAACATTGGTTTCTTGGTAAATAAAACTGCTGAAGCGGCGTTTAAAGAATATGTCGTCAAAAGTTCTGCGTTCAGAATCATTGTAAGGATTAAAAACTTCATGATTTGCCAATAAAGGTCGAGCTGCAGGGAAGTATATCCACATAACAAGTTTCATTTCTAATTCCTTTTCATCTCCTTCACCAGCATCTTTTTGTGTTTCTTCTCCAATTGCTGCATCTCTTGCATACATTCTAATAGGTGCAATACCAATTATTCTTACTTCGAGCATAGAGCGTTGCTTATCAAAATACCAATATTCTTTCATTAAGTAACGGGTAACTTCTTCAGGTTTACGTTCACCGGGAATAACTTTGAGAACTTGGGTGCCGGTAGCTTCATCATCAACATATTGTGAATCAACCTTAGCACCTAATTTTGAATTAATTTCTGCTATAGTTAGTGGGGTTGTAAATTCATCATCTACATCGCTATATGCTACCAATCCTTCATTTTCTATTCCATAAAGAAGTAAATCGGTTAAACTATAACGGTCGTCTATTTTTCTTGTTGGAAAATATAGCGGGTGATTAATTTTTTCACGTAGGTCGAGCATTCGCCAAATCTTTTTTCCCCACATCATATCAGCTTCGCGTAAATGATGGTAGGGGACAGGCTTTCGAGCCGGTACGTGTTCTTTTACATAAACTCCATCGAGCACATCACTTTGCTTTTGCTGTGCAAATGCAAAACTTGTTGTTAGCCCAATAACTATAAGAAAAATTAATTTTTTCATAAAAACATAATTTTATTATTAAGACGTATAATTCTTGCTAAATATTGTTTTTCTATAATATTTAAAGCAAAAATCATATGCATTATTCCATTTTAAAAGCAATAGAACCTAAATTACGAACAGTACCATCAGGACCTGCTGCTTTTACACCTTCAATATAAATTTTCTTACCACGCTGAACTTGATTAATCAAAGCAATTTGTTCCGGTGTAAATTTAGAACCTCTTGCCATAGCATCTTTAGTAAAACCACCAATATTTGATGATACTGTAAATTCAGTAACATTAAATTTCAAGTCAAAGTCAAATCCTTCCAAGGTAGCTGAAACGCCATTTTGAGCAATAAGAAGACCTTTTGAAATACTTCCTCCTTTTTTACCGGCTACAGTTGGAACAGGGTCAGGAATACGTTTTACGCGAAATTCCTTACTTCCCATACTTCGAGCTCCACCTTTGTCATCTTTTACAGAAACTGAGATATTTGTTTTACCGGGGGTAGTAACTTTTGCCACCCATGCTCCTTTACCCGAACGATAGATAGATCCACCCGAGCAACTTGCAGAAATTTGATCATCTCTAAAACCGGGAACAGAAATTTCAATTGGATTTTCAACGCCGATATAAAGTACGTTCATTTTTGTTGGTGAAACTACAGCCATAGGCGGTGCAACAGTGTACTCAATATTGTATTTCCCTCCTGATTTTACCGGAACTTCTTTATATTGTCCGGTAGAAGGATTAAATACTTTAATGATGGCAGCATATTGATGACTTCCTACACCAGCTCCTTCAACTAAATATTTAGCAATACCACGGTTCATTTTTATGGTTTTGATATTTCCGCTTAATTTACCGCTTGTTGAATCATAACTATCACCAATCAAAACTTGAGACATGGTATCGGTTGAGCTAAATGCTGCAATAAATAGTTCAGCTTCGTACTTATCGCCCGAAATCAGGTAATTAGAACGAGGAATTACTCTAGGGGCAACCGTGTCAAATTTAAAGTCAGTAGCACCAATACCACTTAATAATTGTTGAATAACTTTAGCTTCAGCAACTTTAACTTGGTTTTGTAATTGTGAAAGTACGGTTAATGTTGCAATAGCCGGAATTTCAGCAAATTGTTTCGTTTCCCAGTATTTATCTTCTGGTTTGTCGGGGTTTGCTTTAGGATCGTCTTCAGTATTAATACCAAGATCGCCTAATTGTTTTATTAAATTTTCTTTCTCCGGAAGCTGAATTTTAGGGTCTTTAAATAAATCCAATAAATTCTTTTTATATTCTATTAGTTTTTCTTTAATTTTCCTGGCTTCACCTTGCGAACCATCTACACTTTCGCCTAACATATAAAAATGCGGAACATCGCGTTGGTCTTTGGCTTCAAACAAAAGAAGATCTTCGGCTGCTTTTTCAGCTTCTTCTTTTGGTTTTCCATCGCATTGCATAATAAGGTCAACTTTTTTCTCTTGCAAATATTTAAAGAGTTCTTCAGCATATTTTTTTGCTTTTGAAGCAGCTTCATAATAAGGAGCTACTTTAAGCGGGTCATTTTGTTTTGCTCTTTCAAATGCATCGTAAGTAAAGCCATTGCTTAAATTAAAACTTACGTTTGTTTTTTGCAATCCTTCATTAACGACAGCAAATGCATTTAATATATCTTTGGAAACATTCAACGCCAGCATAGCTGTTAGGAACAAGTACATCATTCCTATCATTTTCTGACGCGGGGTTTCCGGACAATTGGTGGCACCCATATTCTATCTTTTTTTTAATTAACCTACTAACGATTACTTATTAAAATTCATTGCAGATAACATGTTGCCATAAATAGTATTCATAGCAGCTAAGTTATTGCCAAGTTTAGAAATCTCTTCACGATATTTCTTCACATCTTCAACAGAATTTTTCATGCTTTCCATAATTTCATCCATTCCGCTGAACATTTTCTTAGAATTTTCTAAATATTCGTTAGAACCTTGCAATTGCATTTCATAAATAGCATTTAAAGCTGTAAGATTTTTAGCCATTATTTGCAATTGTTCAATATAATTTTTTGCGTTAACTTTTGAAGTTTCGGCTTCACTATTTACCACTAAAGCTAAATTTTGATATGCTGTAGCTAATGAGTTGCCGGAATTACTAATTGTTTCAGAAAATTTCGATAATGTACTTTCAACCGTATTAGCATTGTGCTCATAGGTAGTTGCAAGTTTTGAAGCAGACTGATTTAAAGCTTGTGCTGACTGGCTATATAAATCAGCAAATTCATTTACTTTTGAAGATGCTTTTTCGAAACTAGCTACATAATTATTTGTTGCAGCTGATGCTTCGCTTACGTCAGCTAATTTTTCAGTTGTTTGGTTTAGTGAACGCAAACCATTTCCGAGTTTTTCAAACAAATCAGGAGTAATTTGTGCACTATTTAATAACTCATCAAATTTTTCTAATGCAGATTTTTTTGAACTAACCGATTTTTTTACTTCTTCGTCTTCAATTTCATCGTGCATGCCAGCTAATTCAGGATATACAATACTCCAGTCCCATTCTTGATGTAAGGGTTCAAAAGCAGAAGTTAAAAAGATAAAAGCTTCTGTACTAAGACCCACAACAATCATTATACCTGCACCTGGCCAGTGCATAATTTTAAACATAGCACCTACAAGAACTACGGAAGCCCCAATTCCGTAAACCTTAGACATGAAATTTTTCCATCCTTTGGTTTGAGTCATTTCACTAAAATTCATATTCAATAATTTTTAAGTTAATAATATAATTGCTAAATAATTAATTTCATTACTAATATACTTGTGAACCTTCGCTACCATCACGGAAATCACGACCTAAGTATGAACGAACACAGCGAAAACCAATATATGATTTTGCAGAGTCCTGATATTCGTAGGTACGAGTTCCGCACTGCATATACCATGAAATATCTTTCCATGAACCACCGCGAATGATTTTACGTTTACGAACGGGTGGATCATCGGGTAGAGCTTCATAAGTATAATCGGGGTTTAGGTCATCGTTATAGCTGTATGCAGCTTCTTCGAAAGCATTGCTTGTCCATTCGCTAACATTACCACCCATGTCGTATAAACCATATTCGTTTGGATCGTAATGTGCAACAACTAACATATAAATACCTCCATCGGGTGTATATGCACCACGCATTGGTTTAAAGTTTGCAACATAGCATCCTTTATAATTTTGGGTATAATAACCACCCCAAGGATACATATTTCCTTTAAGACCACCACGAGCAGCATATTCCCATTCTGACTCGGTTGGCAAGCGATATTCCTGAACAAATGGTTCACCCATTGATTCAAGATAATAACTGTTAAGTAATTCGGTACGCCATACGCAGAATGCGCGAGCTTGACGCCATGAAACACCTACAACAGGATAATTATCGTAAGCAGGATGCCAAAAATAAGCACGAGCCATAGGTTCGTTAAATGAATAAGTAAAATCGCTCATCCAGCATAGGGTATCGGGATATACATTTACTACATCACGTACTATGTATGAAGAGCGGTCTTTAACCGGTATGCGTTGTCCTTTGGTAGGGCTCTTGTAATTAAAATCGGTTACTTCGCCATCATATTTGTTTTCGTCATAATTCCATGCTCGGCGAGCTTCGTTATTAAAATCGTATTTTTTAGCAGCTTGTTTTAAATCAATTCTAAAATATTCAAAGTTTAATTTACGGGTATCCAGTTCTTTTCTGCGATAAAAACGTTCTTGTTCAGGTAGGAAAAGTTCATTTAAAATTTCGCGTTGTTCTTGTTCGTTCCATTTAATTTTTTCTTCCCAGTTAATAAACGGAGGATTAACATCTTCTCCATATTCATTTTGAGTAACAAGATATTGTTCGAGTTGAGCACCCAAAAGTTTATAAGCGATAGAGTCTCTAACCCACTCAACAAATTGTCTGTACTCATTATTAGTAATTTCAGTTTCGTCCATCCAGAATGGAGCTACTGTAACGGTTTTGGTTTCAGCTGTCATAGCCCATGGAACATCTTGGTCATCGGGGCCCATATTATACGAGCCTGCCGGAACGAATACCATGCCATAGGGTTGAGGTTCATACCATGATTCACGGTTTTGAACACCAATTAATTCACCATTGCCTTTATTGGAACAACTATAAAAACTGGCAATAAGAATTAAAACTAATAAACCGGTTAGTTTATTCATATTATGACTATTTAATCGCTTTCGTTTCATAATTATTTATTTTTATTATAGGAATCGAACGCTGCCGTT
>DAOOWN010000022.1:0-32994 GCA_035371305.1 Bacteroidales bacterium | reverse complement strand
ATATACATTTCCGGTGAGGGAAGCCAATATGTACATGACTTAGAATTATTTAAGCTCGGTTCGTACGCAAGTTTTAGTGTTCGTATTGTAAAAGGATTATCGGTAAGCCTTTCTACCGGTTATTCTATGATAAGAAACCAAATAAACTTGTCAAAAACAGATGTTTCTCAAGAAGAATTACTGCTTAGACAACGGCAAATAAAAACAAACTATTCTTATTGGGGTTACGCAGGTATAAGTTATACCTTCGGGTCACGTTACAATAACATTGTAAATCCACGATTTGATTAAAAAAACAGTTAAACCATCTTTTTTAAATAAAAATCATATTGCTTAGCAATGTTCGACCACAAAAAGATCTCAATAAATTTATCTCTCACTTGTTCCGATTTAAATTTTTTGGGCAAATACTGCTCAAAATAAAACTTCTGAATAGAATTGGCTACTTCTCTGTCATTGTTTATCGGAACAAGCTTACCATTTTGGCAACACGAAAGCAATTCTTCGTTCCCGCTAACTGGTGTTGTAATTAAATATAAACCGGCCGACAACGCCTCCATATTGCTGATAGACATCCCCTCAAACAACGATGGCATGACCATAACATGCGAACGTTCATAATATTTCCAAACATAATCGTTATCAATCCATCCGGTTATTTTCACATGCTTCAATTTTAATCGCCCTATTAAACGTTCCATTTTCGATCGCAATGGCCCGTCACCTATCATATATGCCTGATACGAAATCTGCATACGCGAAAGCCTATACATTGCCTTAATAAAAACCAGCGGATTTTTTTGCTTTACAAACCTACCTACAAACAAGAGTGTAAAAGGGCTATCTTTTCTACTATTATCATTCAACTCTCTCGGGCATATTCCATTGTATATTAATACAACCTTAGAATTATTTCTTTTTCCGATAAATCGGTCAGCATTTTGCTTCATGATATGGCTTTGCACAAAAATATAATCTGCTTTTTTGCATATTTTTTTGATAATTGGGTACGTAGCCAGATGATAAAAAAACATCTGTTTTTTATATAGCCACGGTATATCGTGTCCGTGAGAGATAATACAATACGGAATATTGAATTTTTTATTTATTTTTAGTGCAAGCCAACCACCCGGTATGGTAAAATTTGCAAAGCAAATATCAAATTGCTCCGAAAGTGGTCTTTGTTTAAGAAAATTCCATGATTTTTTCATCCAATCGTACATTTCAAACGGATTCGATTGATGAATTTTCTTTCGTTTCGAGCGAATTCGTATAATTTCAGGCTTGTCAGACATAGGCTCATATTCTGTAACGCCATCAAAAGAAGTAGTAATGACAGTAACGGCATGACCTATTTTCTGCAATTCTTCAGAAATATGCATCGAAATTCGCCCTGCACCACCACCCAGCGGAGGATATTCATAGTTGAGCATCAATATTCTCATGCTCATCTATATTTTTAAAATTTTCAACAATGTAAATCGGCCTCCCCTTTACTTCCTCATATATCTTTCCAATATATTCGGCTATAAACCAAATAAAAATAAATAATACACCTATTAATATATAATTTACAACCGCCAGCCATTCCAACAACTTATAAAATTGATTATCGAAGAAAAAACGATAAGCTAAATAAATTAAAAACACAAAACCGCTTAAAATAATACCTACACCGGCCACCAAACCAATTCTTAACGGCAACAAGGAAAAGTTCAATAAGCCATTCATTGCAAAACGCATCATTTTAAGCCAATTAAACTTGGTATGTCCTTTCGTTCTAACGGGACGTATATAATCAACAATAGCATATTTAAAACCCAACCAAGGAATAAGACCACGCAAATAACGGCTATGTTCACGAAGTTTGCGAAGCTTTTCTGCAACGGTTACATCTATCAATCGAAAATCACCAATATTTCCTTTTATCTTTATTTCGCTCGCCTTATATAATAAATTATAATAAACACTGGCCGTCAACCGTTTAAAAAATTTATCATATCTATGCGTACGCCTAGTATAAACAATTTTTGCTCCCTTTTCCCATTGCTCTATAAGCAACGACAAAACTTCCGGCGGATCCTGAAAATCGGCATCCATAGTGATAATAGCATCTCCTTTGGCATAATCTATTCCGGCTGTCAAAGCTGCTTGATGACCAAAATTTCTTGTAAAAGAAATCACCTTAACCCGTTGATCTTTATCAGCTAAATTCGACAACTCAATGATGGAAGCATCCGTGCTGCCATCGTTTACAAAAACAAACTCTATCTCTTTTCCGTTTAATTGCTGCAAAATAGCATTATACAGCGGAAAAATATTTTTTTCTTCGTTGTATATTGGTATCACTAAAGAGATTCGTTTTCCCACAAAAAGTTGTTTTTGCAAAAATACAAGAATTTTGTAGATAAAAAATATTATGGTGAATATTTATTCTAAATCAAGATTCAATTATCTGTATTTCATATACATATACTTTATTTTGATTAACAAAAAGTGGTTAATATTTATTCGTTTTTTTTTCTCTTTTTTTTAAAATCGTATTTACGATTAGATTACTTTTACTTAAAATTTCACATTTTCTATGGAAACAAAATTAGCATCTTCTTCAACCGAGTTTTATATTGAAGAGAAAGCAGAGCCTCCGAGTCATAGGATATTTCCTGTAAATACCCAAACCCAAACTTTTATTCAAAATAATTTTCCAACTGCAACAATATCGGAATGGAATGATTGGCGTTGGCAAATCAAAAACAGTTTTACAACAATTGAAGCTTTGTCGAAGTTTTTAAAACTAACTGACAAAGAAGTATTTTTAAAAGAAACTCATTTGCCTTTACGAATTACTCCGTATTATGCATCTTTGCTCAATAATGACCAGAATATAGGTCCTTTAAGAAAAACCGTTGTTCCGGTATCTGATGAGCTTTTATTAGGTAATGGCGAAGAAAACGACCCGCTTCACGAACATGCTGACAATAAAGTAAAATGTATCGTACATCGTTACCCGGATCGGGTATTATTTCTTGTTACCGGTTTTTGCAGTACATATTGTCGCTATTGCACGCGGACACACATGGTTTCTCAAAGCGAGAAACAACATAGCAGTAAAAAAGATTGGGACGAAGCATTGCAATACATAAAAGAACATCAGGAAGTAAGGGATGTACTCATTTCTGGCGGTGATCCGCTTACTCTCTCCGATGATAGAATTGAATACTTATTATCAAACCTTCGCTCCATTGACCATGTAGAAATCATTAGAATCGGGACCAAAGTACCGGCAGTTTTACCACAGCGGATTACGGTTGAATTAGTAGAAATCTTGAAAAAATACCACCCACTTTTTATTAGCATCCATATTACGCATCCCGAAGAATTAACCGAAGAAATGAAATTCGCATGCAACCGTTTAGCCGATGCAGGTATTCCATTAGGAAGTCAAACTGTACTTTTAAAAGACATTAATGATTCAACGAATATCTATAAGAAGCTTTCTCATGAGATGCTAAAAGTAAGAATTCGTCCTTATTACTTATATCAGTGCGACCCCATTCCGGGTTCTGCACATTTCAGAACTCCCGTATCAAAAGGGCTTGAAATAATTAAAGGAGTCAGAGGATTTACTTCAGGATATGCCATCCCACATTATGTAATTGATGCTCCCGGCGGTGGAGGCAAAATTCCGCTTTTGCCCGATTATTACAAAGGCAAAGACAACGCGGGCAATGTAGTTCTCGAAAATTACGAAGGCAATAAATATAAATATCCCGATTACATTTAACAACCATGAGGGTAGGAATAACGTACGATTTAAAATCCGATTACCTCAAACTCGGCTTTTCAGAAGAAGCATCGGCCGAATTTGATAAAATAGAAACCATCGAAGCCATCGACAATGTTCTGCAATCGATGGGATTTGAAACCGAAAAGATTGGTCATATAAAAAATCTTACCGGTCTTTTAGTTCAAGGTAAACGCTGGGATTTTGTATTCAACATCTGCGAAGGAGTTTCGGGAATCGGACGCGAAGCACAGGTACCGGCATTGTTAGATGCGTATAACATTCCGTATGTATTTTCAGACCCAATGGTGCTTTCGCTTACTTTACATAAAGCAATGGCGAAGCGTGTTATCCGTGACGCCGGAGTCCCCACGCCAGATTTTGCTGTAGCTTACACGTTAGATGATTTGAAAGAAATTCATCTGCCTTTTCCTCTTTTTGTTAAACCATTAGCCGAAGGCACAGGAAAAGGAATCAATCAGCATTCCGTCATAAGAAACCATGAAGAGCTTAAAAAATCGTGCGAAAATATTTTACAATCATTTCATCAGCCTGCTTTAATCGAAACGTTCCTTTCAGGAAGAGAGTTTACCGTTGGCATTGTAGGAACCGGCAACGAGGCTAAATCAGTCGGTGTGATGGAAATACAATTAACACAGCAAGCCGAAAAAGAAGTCTATTCCTATGAAAACAAAAGCGATTACTACGAAAGAGTAAAATATTTCGTTCCCGAGGCAGAGATGGTAAAAAAATGCGAAGAGATTGCACTTAAAGCATGGAAGGTCTTGGAGTGCCGAGATGGCGGGCGAATTGATTTACGTTGCGATGATAAGGGAATTCCGAATTTTATTGAAGTGAATCCATTAGCAGGATTAAACCCAATCGATTCTGATTTACCAATTCTTGCTCGTTTAAATGGTGTTTCTTATGATGAATTGTTGAAACAAATAATTCAATCCGCATTAAAACGATTTCATTTATGAAGGCAGCTATTTTAATAAACCAACTCTCTGAGAATGCGTTGCCCGACGAGCTCGATGTATTAAACGAAGCACAGGTTTTCGAAAACGCTTTACAAAATTTGGGTTTTACAACAAAACGATTTTTTGCAGGCTTGAATCTTGAAGCCGTTCGACAAGAAATCGAAATGTATCAACCCGACCTGGCAGTAAACATGTTCGAGGGAATAAAAGGGAAACCGGAATTGATTTACCTTGGACCGGGATTATTGCAAAGTATGAACATCCCCTACACAGGATGTGGTGTTGACAGTATTTTTATAACTTCCAATAAAATTTTAACCAAGAAAATTCTAAAATCGAATAATATTCCTACTGCCGAATGGTTTGAAGCAAAAGAGATAGAAAAACTTCAGAATGATAAAACATACATCATAAAACCTCTTTTCGAAGATGCTTCTGTCGGAATTAGCAAAAAAAGCATTATTAAGGGTTTTCAGAAAGAAATAATCGAAGAATATCGCCACCATTACAACCATCACTTTTTTGCCGAGGAGTTTATTGACGGAAGAGAATTTAACATTTCGTTACTTTCGACTCCTCAAGGTGTAAAAATGCTCTCGCCGGCTGAAATCAAATTTGTCGATTTTCCCGAAGACATGCCCAAAATTCTTGATTATGCAGCCAAATGGAACGAAGAAACATTTGAATACAAGCACACTTTACGGACTTTCGATTTTGAAGAAAGCGATAAAGCACTTTTGAATGAAATTGAAAAAATTGTCATCAAATGTTGGCAAGTATTTAATTTACATGGATATGCAAGGGTCGATTTCAGAGTCGACAAGAACAACAAACCTTTCGTGCTCGAGATAAATGCAAATCCATGTATATCGGAGGATTCCGGTTTTTATGCTGCTTGTCTAAATACCGGCATTCATTTTCAGACAGCAGTAGAATATATTTTAAACGATTTAAATGATTGATATGAACCAGCAAAACACAAAATTCCGCTACGAACCCAAAGAAACGGATATAAAAGTAGTTGAAGACATCGTTCGCTCAAGTGGATTTTTTCGTGATGATGAAATAGCTATAGCTGTTGAATTAGTGCAAGAAAGGTTGATAAAAGGTAAAGTGAGTGGTTATGAATTTGTTTTTCTCGAATTTGAAGACAAAACGGTAGCTTATGCTTGTTTTGGTGCTATTCCTTGTTCACTCGTTAGTTACGACCTTTATTGGATTGCTACACACAATACTTTTCGCGGACATGGTTTCGGCAGTATGGTAATCTGCGAAGTAGAACGAATTGTAAAAGAGCAAAAAGGCCTGTACCTTTATATCGAAACCTCACTTAAGGAGCTTTATACCGCTACACAAAAATTTTATAAAAAACACCAATACGAACAAAAAGCTGTTTTTGACGATTTCTACGATATCGGCGATGGTAAAATTGTTTATGCAAAAAAATTGAATTAAAACTCCATCACTTTATTCTTATAGCTATTAATAAAATAGCGTGCCGGAATTATCTACAACCAACACGCCGCTTAACCTAAGTCGTTCTTTTTTTCGCCCGGTACAAAATAAACATCGTTGGCATATTGCAAAACCTGATTTTCGGGCAAACGTTTCAACTTTTCATTTTCTAATGCATAAACTTCATATCCCAAGGATTTCATCAAATCAACCGTATCTTTTTTATATTCGCTGCCCAACTCACACTGAACAATGGGTTTATGTTTGTTAAACGTTTCCTTCATATTCGAAAACACAAAGTATTCGTAGCCTTCAACATCGCATTTAACGAAATCAAGTTTTTCTATTTCACCGAACAATTTATCCGGAATTTTCATTTCTACTTCAAACGTTTGGGCAATACTATTGTCTTTTCCCTTTTCAATAACATGCGTCATACCATGATGAATCACCCCTCCCACTATGGGCAATCCCATTTCTATTTTTTTCTCTTGGCCGCCCAAAGCAAAAGGAAAAAGCACATAGTTTTTTCTGTATTTTGAAGGAATGTTTTTCATCAATACTGCTCTAAAATCAGGAATCGGTTCAACGGCATAGACTTTTCCACTTTTACCGGCATATTTGCAAAGAAAATGAGAATAATACCCAACATTAGCACCGATATCGAGGCAAGTATCGCCCTGCTTTACAATTTTTTTCAGAAAAAACAATTCGGGGTATTTATTTTTAAAAAAGCCAATCTTTATAAAACAAATATAAATTTTACTTATAAGCCTTAAATAACCACCTAATCCAAAGATGGCATACATTATTTTTCTAATTGTCTTCATTCCTTAATTTCTTCAAAATCTACATATTCACCATCGTCCGAATTAATGGTATTTTTTTTCTTATATTGAGCATTTACAGTATTTGCATTTTCATCGTAATAGCGTTCTTTGGAGCTAAACGCTTTTCCAACCGTTCGTTTTATTTTCCACATTACACGCCTAACTAATACCAACGCAATGAGTAAAATTGTAACAACAACTAAAAATAATATAAGTATCAAATTAAAAATAAACATACGCCGTTTTACATGCAAAGGTAGTAGTAATTTCTAATTGAAAATTATTTTTTCTGTCAAAAAAAAGCTTTACCTTGCAAAAAAAAATCTATATGAAATAGCCATGAGTATAAATTCCTATCAACCAGTAATGAAAATATTTTTGAAGAAAATTACGTTAGTGAATTTCCTCAGAAGGCTTATTCCATCTCGTCATTTTGCCGAGACAAGTTGTAACCTTAATTTAAAAATCAAAAAATAATTACACATGAAAAAGACAGCCGTATTTGTATCTGTATTTTGTGCAGTATCGTTGCTTAGCAATGCACAAGTTCAACCCGACAAAGCCGTGTTTAAAGAATCGAAGCCGGGCTTTTATCAAAATGTCATTATGAAAGACATTCAACAAGTTAACGAACAACAAGCACCTTCAAAAACTTACAAACGGTTCAAAGCCGATATGACCGGCAAAGATTTTCCAAACAAAGTAGATTTATACAAACAACAATGGCATAATGCTCCTATTTCTCAAGGCAATGCAGGCACATGTTGGGCATTTTCTACTGTTTCCTATTTTGAATCAGAGGTATATCGAATCACCCAACAAAAAGTAAAATTAAGTGAGATTTATATTGCATACTGGGAATACGTTGAAAAAGTTAAAGAATATGTTCGCACACGCGGAAATTCTATTGTTGAAGAAGGAAGTGAAGCCAATGCAGTTACACGCATGATAAAAAAATATGGTATCGTTCCATGGGAACAATACACCGGACTTATTAATGGCAGAAAATACCACACACACGAACAAATGAAAAGCGAAATTGACAGCTATCTAAAGTGGGTAAAAGAAGCCAATGCATGGAATGCAGATGAAGTGGTTGCAACTGTAAAATCAATTATGAATTACCATATCGGCGAACCTCCCACACAAGTTAACTGGAATGGAAAAACTATGACTCCGCAGCAATTTGCATCTGACATTTTAAAAATCAACCCCGACAACTATGTTGATATTTTATCCATTATGCAAGAACCTTATTATCAAAAAGTTCTATACGATGTGCCCGACAATTGGTGGAAAAGCACCGAATATTACAACGTTCCGCTTGACGAATTTATAAAAACACTCAACAAAGTAGTTGAAAGTGGTTACACGGTTGCAATTGGAGGCGATGTAAGCGAACCCGGTTTTGACCCCGAAACGCAATGTGCTATTATTCCTACGTTTGATATTCCGGCTCAAAACATTAACGACGAAGCTCGCCAATTCCGTTTTTCAAACCACACTACCACCGACGACCATGGTGTACATTTAGTTGGATATACAGACTATAAAGGTTCACGCTGGTATTTAATTAAAGATTCAGGAGCCGGTTCTCGCAACAACAACCCTAATGCAAAAGAATTTGGATACTACTTTTTCAGAGAAGATTACGTTAAACTTAAAATGATGAATTTTACCGTTCACAAAGACGCAGTAAAAGATTTGCTTTCAAAATTTAAAACAAAATAAAAAATGAATCGATTATTATCAACAGTTGCATTATTCTTTTTAATGCAACTGTTTTTATTTGGTCAAGTAAATATTGATACGATAAAAACAGTAGCAAAGAATTTTTATTGTGCTAAAGTTCAAGCATTTAAAAGTATTCAACAAAAAGATATCAGCATCAAAGATTGTATTCCTATTTACCATCAACACGCTACGCCTCTTTATTATATTATAAATATGGAACCCAACGGTTTTGTAATCGTTGCCAATCATTATTCGTCGGTTCCTATTCTTGCCTATAGTTTTGAGAATTTCTACGACCAAAACAAGCAAAATCCTGCTTTCGAATGGTGGATGAAACATAGAAGCGATGAACTGCAATCGTTGATGAATAAAAATTTATCAACGAATTTATTGTGGCATCAATACATGAATAAACAAAATATTAAAAGTACTATAACTATAGCTCCTTTGGTCATTACAAAATGGGACCAGGGCAAATACTACAACTCGGCATGTCCTGCCGACCCGAATGGACCGGATGGACACTGTGTAACGGGTTGTGTAGCTACAGCCGTGTCGCAACTGATGTACTATCATCGTTGGCCAACAAGCGGAATCGGATATCATGGCTACAACCATCCCAATTATGGTTTTATTGAGGCTCTTTTTGACACATGTTATTACGATTACAACGAAATGACACCTGTTTTAACTAATTATAATCATGCTGCATCACAATTATTATATACTACAGGTATATCCTTTGATATGGTTTACGGTCCCAATGGTTCGGGTGTCTGGAATCATTCCGTTGCAAATTCGATGAAAAGTTTTTTTAAATATTGTCCGGAAACTCGATATTTGTTTAGAGATAGTACCACACTCGATTGGGACAGTTTGGTTTTAAGCAACCTCAATGCTCGAAAACCCCTTTATTATGCCGGATGGGAAGACACCACCTACACCATGGGACATGCATTTGTATGTGATGGATACCAAGACAGCGGCTACTACCATTTTAACTGGGGATGGGGTGGCTATCTGGATGGTTACTTTTACTCGAATCAACTCAATCCGGGTGGATCAAATTTCAATATAAGCCAAGAGCTTATTGTAGATATTTATCCCGACACATTAACTTATACCTATCCATTGTATTGCCATCAAGATACAATACACTACCCTTCCGGCACCATTACTACCGGAAATGGCAATCAATATTATTTATCCAATTCTCATTGTACTTGGCTAATTAATCCCGAATGTGGTAGCAGCGTGCAGTTACAATTCAACCGATTCAATCTGGCTCAAGGCGATACATTATTTGTTTATGATGGGTATGACGAACAAAGCAATCTGCTACAATTCTACACTTCGCAAAACATTCCTATTCTTACCGACCAACCATCACCTACTACCCTAAAATCTACTTCTAATAGTGTTTTCTTAAAATTCATATCCGATTCTATTAGTCAAGACCTGGGATTCAACATTTCATACGCTTCAAAATATTGTAATATTGATACATTAACCGCTTCTTCTGGAATAATATCCGATGGAAGTGGCGATTGCGATTACAACAACAATACAAACTGCCGATGGATTATTTCCCCTCCCAATGCTCAAGCGTTAAGCTTAAATTTTACGCAATTTGAATTACCGCCCAATACTACCAATGATTTTATTCTTATTTATAAAAATTCTATTTCTACTTCCAATAAAATTGCTCTTTTGGATGCAACCAATCCACCAACTGAACCTATATACATTCCGGCCGGAAAAGCCATTATTAAATTCGTTACCAACTCATCTGTTACAGCTCCGGGTTGGTCGGCCTTCTACGAAGATGTAACATCCATTGCACCTAATACAATCCATTCGCTTAATCTATTTCCCAATCCTATTAACACTCAAACAATCCTGTCAGCAACGGAACCTATTACATATGTTATTTTAACCGATATAAGTGGCAAAAAGCTGACTGAAAAACAGTTGACTCCAACGAATGAACTCAATTTTAATCAAATCTGTCCACATTTGTCGAGTGGAATCTATTTTTGCTCTACTAATTTAGGAGTAATTAAAATTATTTGTACCAGCGATTTTTAACCAACCCCATTTTTATCAACTTATTTGTTAATTTTTCTTTAAAAAGAACAAAAGTCTTGGAAATTAAAATTATTTACAGTAATTTAGTACCGATTTAGACAGAATCATAAATAATAATTAATTAATTAAAAATCAAATATTATGTCAGTATTAGTAGGAAAAAAAGCTCCACAATTTAAAGCGAAAGCAGTCGTAAATGGCGGTGAAATCATTAACGATTTCAGCCTTGAACAATTTTTAGGTAAAAAATATGTAATTTTTTACTTCTATCCGGCCGACTTCACATTTGTTTGTCCAACCGAAATCATTGCATTTCAGGACAAATTAAAAGAATTTGAAAGTCGCAACGTTGCAGTTGTTGGCTGTTCAACCGACAGTGAATTTTCGCATTGGAAATGGCTCAACACCGAACTTAAAGACGGTGGCATAAAAGGTGTAACCTATCCATTGGTAGCCGATTCAAGTAAAACCATTGCCGAAAACTATGGAATTCTTGCAGGCGAATATGATTACGATGAAAACGGGAAAGCGATTTTTAACGGAGCACCCGTTGCTTATCGTGCACTTTTCTTCATTGACAAAGATGGCATCGTTCGACATCAAGTTGTAAACGACCTCCCATTAGGCAGAAGCATAGAAGAAGCACTCCGCATTGTAGATGCTTGGCAATTCTTTGAAGAAAATGGCGAAGTATGTCCTGCCGATTGGCACAAAGGTCAGAAAGCCATGAAACCGACTTTTGATGGTGTTGCAAGCTATTTAGCAGAGCATAAATAATTTTTTATTCACTAAAATTCCCCCAAATAAGGCTGCTCATGAGGGCAGCCTTTTTAATTTTGCTAAAAAGTATATCGTTTCAGAAATGCGAGGTATTACATTTCGACTTCGTTGATGATATAATAACGGAGTTAAGTAAGAACGTATCTGACAAAAATTCTAATTATTTTAGAAATGCTCATTATTTTTTTGCAAATTAACCGATAAATGATAACTTTAATGCTTTATTTTCGTAAAAAAGCGTGTTTAATAAAAAGGCATGAAGAAACTATTTTTTGTACTGTTTATTTTGCAATTTTCAATTTTACATGGATTTTCGATTCAAGAAAATACGAAAATTGATTCATTATTTAAAGAGTTGAAAAATCACAAACCCGACACCAATACCCTAAAAGTTTTAATTGAAATTGCCGATGAATATGAAAACATCTCTTCCGATAGTGCATTAAAATACAATTTAATCTGTGTCCATTACTCCGATATTGTCTATTATAATTCAACAAAAACACAAGATAAAACCACTGCATACCGCATAAAAGGGGTTGCGTTACGCAATATGGGAATTATACATACCATACGCTCCGATATAGATAAAGCACTGGAATATTATTTTCATTCGCTTAGAACCTATTCCATTATCAACGACAACAAAGGCAAAGCTGCTATGTTTAGATACATAGGAATTGCATATTATTATATAGGTTCCTACGATATAGCGATAAAATATTATAAATACGCATTAAACTTTGCTATTGCCACACTTGATACCGTTCAACTATCAAACATATATTCAAACATTGGTATTATATATCACCGACAAGGTGAATATGAAAAAGCAATGGATTTCTACATTAAGCAAATGAAATTGCTCGAACATACACAAGACCAAAAAGGACTTTCTGCTTGTTATATTAATTTAGGAAATCTATATAAAGACCAGAAAAATTTTAAAGAAGCGTTGCGATACTACAACTTAGCCATTCCTATCAAGGAAAAATTAGAAGATAAGCAAGGAATTGCAAATGTTATTTCAAATATAGGAAATGTATATTACAAAACGTGCGATTTTCAAAAAGCTGAAAATCATTATTTTAAAGCACTTTCCATCTACGAAGGATTGAATGACAAACAAGGTCAATCAACCTGCTATGCAAATTTAGGTGCCCTGTATTCGCAATTAAAAAACTATAAAAAAGCACTGGAATATTATCTAAAATCCGATACAATAGACCACGAAATCGGAGACCAAATCGGAAACTTATACAACATTGGCGGAATAGCAACTGCCTATATTATTTTATCCGATTCCACGCCTAACCAAGCCTTAAAAATGCAATATGCAAAAAAAGCACTGGAATACGCAAAAAAACTTGAGGTACTTTCGCTTAAAACGAACATAAATACTGAAAGACAAGAAGCATATAATTATCAGTACAGAGCATATACCCGATTAGGAAATTACAAAGAGGCTATTAAATATGCAGAAAAAGCAATGGAACTCAACGACAGTTTAATTTCTGAGCATAGCACTCAAGTATTAGCCGAAATGCAAACCAAATACGAAACAGAAAAAAAACAACTGCAAATTGAAAAACTTAATAAAGAAAATGAATTAAAACAATCTAAACTCGAAAAAAGCGAACTGCAACAAAAACGACAAAAAACCATTATTTACTCCATTTTGTCCATCTTTTTTATTGTTGTTGTATTTTCTTTCTTCCTTTCACGACTATATTTACAACTAAAAAAATCGCATGTTTTATTAAAACAACAAAAAGAAGAAATAGAACTTAAAAATGAAGAATTAAAAACGGCCAACGAAGAAATTCGCATACAGAAAGAAGAAATCGAAACCCAACGTGATATTGTTGTTGCTCAAAAAGAAGAAATAGAAATTATCAATAAAAAGCTGACAGACAGCATCGAATATGCCTCCAATATACAACAAGCAGTATTGCCGGAACCTTCGTATGCCATCGACCATCTGCAAGAAAAGTTTGATATGTTCATCTTGTTTAAACCCAAAGATATTGTTTCGGGCGATTTCTACTGGTTTACAAACGTTGGAAATATTCATGTTTTTACAGTAGCCGACTGCACAGGGCACGGCGTTCCGGGAGCATTTATGAGCATGTTAGGAATTAGTTTATTAAACGAAATTGTTCGCAAAAAAGAAGTAACAACTGCTTCACAAGTGCTCGAAGAACTTAGGAAAGGAATTATACACGCGTTGCATCAGAAAGGGAAACAAGGCGAACAAAAAGACGGAATGGACATAGCTTTTATTGCTATTGACACAGAAAAACATGAATTGCAATTTGCCGGTGCCAACAATTCCATATATTTAATCAGAAACACTGAAATTCAAAAAATTAGTGGCGATAAAATGCCGGTTGCCATTTACGAAAGAATGCAATCATTCACAAATAACATTATTGAAATTAACAAGGGTGATGTTTTGTACTTAAGTTCAGACGGAATAAAAGATCAGTTTGGAGGACCTCAATGCAAAAAATTCCTTGCAAAGCAATTTGAGCAAGTACTTTTAAGTCATGCTAACGAAAGCATGAATGCACAAAAAGAAGCTCTATCCAACGCCATTCACGAATGGCGAAACATCAATGGGCGCGTTTATGAGCAAACAGATGATATTACGGTAATGGGAATTAAAATTCTATTTTAATTATGTGTGGAATTTGCGGGCATTTTTCTGAAAATCATCCAATTTCTATCCATGAGCTTAACCAGATGACCGACGCCCTGAAACATCGCGGACCTGATGCTACCGGGCATTTTTCAGAAAATGCTGTTTCGCTTGGACATACCCGTCTCAGCATTATTGACCTTTCCGCCAACGCTAACCAACCCATGTTTTCGCATAATCAACGCTTTGCTATTGTTTTCAACGGCGAAGTATATAATTATAACGAAATTGCCAAACAGCTCAAAATTGAACCCACAACAACATCCGATACCGAAGTTGTATTAGAAGCATTGGTTAAAAAAGGAACAGAAGCCATTCACCTATTCAACGGAATGTTTGCCATTGCTTTGTACGACAGGCAAGAAGAATCATTAATGCTTATCAGGGACAGGGTCGGCATAAAACCGCTGTTTTACTTTTGGGATGGAAACCATTTTGCTTTTGCTTCTGAATTAAAAGCCCTTCTGAAACTCGAATTCGTTAAACAAAATCTGAAAATTAACCATAAAGCAATCAACGATTATCTGCACGTTGGCTATATTCCCGAACCACAAACGATTTACGAAAACATTTATAAATTTCCGGCCGGTTCGTATGGAATTTTAAAAGAGAAGTATTTTAAAATTCACGAATACTGGAATATAAGCAAACAACTAAATACCCATACCATTAACTCTGAAAAAGAAGCAAAAGCTAAACTTAACGAACTGCTTATCAGCTCTGTAAATTACAGACTCATTAGTGATGTACCCTACGGTGTTTTTCTGAGCGGAGGTATTGACTCATCGCTTGTTGCTGCTGTAGCTCAAAAAATTACCGGTAATATTAAAACCTTTTCCATCGGATTTAACGAAGCAAAATACAACGAAGCTCCTTATGCTAAAGCCGTTGCCCATTATTTAAAGACAAAGCACACCGAATTTACGGTTACATACGACCATGCTATTTCGCTTATTGATGATATTATTTCCCAATACGACGAACCTTTTGCCGATGCTTCGGCTGTTCCAACCATGATGGTCTCCAAGTTGGCAAAAAACGAAGTTTCTATGGTTTTAAGCGGTGACGGAGGCGATGAACTTTTTTGGGGATACGGAGCTTACCACTGGGCAAAACGACTCTCGAACCCTTTGGTCAAAAATCTACGATATCCGATCGCTTCGTGTCTTGATATGGGTAATAGCCGTCAAAAAAGAGTGGCACAAATGCTTCGTTTTTCTTCTGAAGATTTTCTCCCCGCACATATACTTTCGCAGGAACAATATTTTTTCAGAACCAACGAAGTAAGCCAATTGCTTAACCGCGAATATTTATCTTCTGCATCATTTCCCGAACCTAAGGTAGAACAACGAAAGTTAAATCACATAGAAAAGCAATCGATATTTGATTTTAACCATTACCTGAAAGACGACCTTTTGGTAAAAGTGGACAGGGCATCGATGAAATATGCCTTGGAAGTACGCGTTCCCCTTCTCGATTACAGGATTGCGGAGTTCGCATTTAATCTTTCACCGGAGTTGAAACACAAAAATCACTGCGACAAATACTTGCTAAAACAGGTTCTTTACGATTACATACCTCCCTCCTATTTCGACAGACCTAAATGGGGGTTTGCCCTACCGCTCCATCACTGGCTCAAACATGAACTCAAACCATTGGTTCAGCAATATCTCAACTCAGAACGCTTAAAAAATCAAGGCATACTAAACATCAGTCAAGTAGAAAAATTGCTAAAAAAATACAAATCCGGTAACGATTATCTTTTTGGCAGAATCTGGAATTTGCTGATACTGCAAATGTGGCTGGGAAAAAACACAAAAAAGCATTTATAAAATTTTGATGATTTATAAAATATTTATGTATTTTAGCAAATAAAATATGTGTAACTCGTTTCTGGAAAAAGCTGCACCATACATTCCATTTTGGGCGTATGTGTACACTTTTTTATAGTGTAAGGTACAAATATAAACAAGTTATGGGCAACCATAGGACGACAGTATAACCAAACATAAAAGACAAAAAATATGACATTTTTAGAATTAGCCGAAAGAGTTTTAATAGAAGAAAAACGACCGTTGACCGCCAACGAAATTTGGACTTTGGCGACAGAAAAAGGTTATGACAAACAACTTAATAGTGAAGGCAAAACTCCTTGGGCTACACTTGGTGCACAGATTTATGTTAACGCAAAGGACAATCCCAAATCTCCTTTTGCACAGACAGACAGCAGACCTAAAAAATTTTACTTAAAATCACAAGCAAGTCAACTTGACCTTTCAGATACAGCCCTTTCAAAGGAGCCGACAGTTGTTAAGAAAAAACGATTTGACTTTTTAGAGAAAGACCTTCACCCCTATTTAACTTATTACGCCTACTATCATTTACATTGCTACACTAAGACAATTAACCATTCCCAATCTTCCAAAAAAGAATTTGGCGAGTGGGTTCATCCAGACATTGTTGGTTGCTATTTTCCGCTTGACGACTGGAAGCAAGAAGTTTATGAATTAAGTTCATCTATTGGTAATATTTCAATTCGACTATTATCATTTGAACTAAAACGAGAAATAAGTTTTGGGAATTTGAGAGAAAGTTTTTTCCAGACAGTTTCTAACTCATCTTGGGCAAACGAAAGTTATTTGGTTGCTGCCGAAGTTTCAAAAGAGGAAGAATTTAGAAATGAACTTGCCCGACTTTCGACATCATTCGGTATTAGAGTAATCAAACTAAATCTTGAAGACCCACACTCATCAGAAATTATTTTTCCAGCAAAATATCGTGAAGCCCTCGACTGGGAAACAATCAACAAATTGACAATGAACGCTGATTTTAAAGAGTTCATTTCGAATGTAAAAATTGATATAACAAGTAGAAAAATACACAAAAAAAGAATACGACCAAGTTCAAAATATTGAAACACTAAAACGTAAAACAAGTGCTTAACTGGACAAGACAATATAACGAACTGAAAAGAATAGCTGCCACCAACACGGGTTTTGCGTCAGGTAAGTTAACGTGCAAACGTGAAGGTTTGTGCTCCTATTCAGCTTCGATGCAGGTTGACAGTGCAGTGCTCCGTCCCGATGTTTCGGAATGCCCGCCAACTTTTAGCCTCAGCAGTTATGTGCAATTTTGGGCATCACTTAACACATTGATTATATACGTTTAAAATTGATTTCTATGAGATTGTTTTTTTCGATATTGATTATGATAAACGTGAGTAATTTGTTTGCTCAAAAAATTGAACTATTTGGAGGTGCAAATAGAAACATATTCCATGATTATTATGAAACTACTCCACATTATAGTTCAAAGTATAATTCTGATTATGGATTTTCAGCTGGATTTGGATTAGATAGTATTAAAATTGATTGGTTAGTATTACGATTTACGCTACAATTTGATAAATATAAAGGCAAATTTGAGGTAAGTGAAAGCGGATTAGGTGGCGGATATACAACATTTGCAAAAGTTGATAAATCAGTTCTTTCGTTAGGTATTTTTCCGATAAATTTTCGATTCTTGGATAGAATTGATTTAAACTTGGGCCTTCAGATTTCAAGATTAGTGAACGAGTCCTTTAGTGGAACAAGTAGCGGATGGACTATGAATCAACCAAATTGGAGCTATAATATTCAAGATAAATATAATAAATACAGTTCAACAACATATTTTGGGTTCCAAGGTCGGATTTCTTATGATTTTAAAATTTCAAAATCAATATGGATTTCCCCGCAGTATTTATATTACTTTGGATTATCAAATGAGTTTGTCGAGTTCCCAAAGAATACAAAATCAATGAGACATTATTTTTGCATCGGAATTAAAAATAAATTATTTGAAAATGCACATAAAAAGGGCTCATAATCCACTGGTATTTATGTTTTTACGTCAAATGTACATCTTTTTTTAACTTTGGTGTATGCTGATAATTTAGTAGCTTCGTTTCCCACATCGTCGCATAGCGCGAAACCGTTGGCTTAACAGTTCAACCTCTATTTTGCATGTAAAACATTTAATAAAAAGGATGGCATATACCTCAATGAGAACATCGTATTTACATGAAAGAAAGCTACATTAATTAGCTAAAGAACAAGTGAGAAAGGCAGTAAACAATATTTATACAAATCCTAATTTTGTTCTAAAACTTTTATATCCCTCCTGGCTTACTTTGATTTTTTCGTTGTTTTTCAACGTGGCAATATACGAATCGCGGGTATAAGGTTCAATAGATAATATTTGTGTTAATTTTACAATATAGGAGCGGTGCAAACGAACAAAATCTTTTTTTGGCAGGTGTTCTTCAAAATATTTCATGGTCTTTTCCTTCAAAAAACTACCATTATGCGTTTTGATTTTTACATAATTTTCAGACGATTCTAAATAAATGATATCATCAACCGGGACAATGACCAGTTTTGCTCCCTGCCGAACCACAATACGGTCAATCGTTTCAGCATAATTTTCAGAAAGCTTTTCAGTATTGATTTCTTTATTTTCGTTTAGCTTTATTCGGGATATGCATTTGTCCACCGCCTCAAATAACCGCTCTTTTGAAAAGGGTTTTAAAAGATAATCCACTGCGTTCATTTCAAACGCTTTAATAGCATATTCGTCAAAAGCTGTGGTAAAAACCACATGGGGCTTCTCTCTCAGCACTTCCAACAACTCAAACCCGTTAATTTTGGGCATTTGAACATCTAAAAATAAAATATCAACCTTATGCTCAGTGATAAACTTTAGACATTCAAAACCATCTTTACACTCTCCTACCACTTCTATATCATTTCTCTGGCTAATATAGCCCCTAACCAATTGACGTGCAAGCGATTCATCGTCAACTATCAAAACTTTATATTTTAAATTTTCGCTCATACTTGTGGAATTTTTAAATTTACTTCAAAAAAATTATGTTTTTTTTCTACTCGCAATAAATCATTTCTGAAATATAACGTAGCCAGACGTTCATTCACATTCTTCAATCCCATACCTGTTCCGTGTTTAACAGGAACCGACTCATCAAAATTATTTACCAGCTTAATATTCAGAACAGTATCATTTATTTCGGCAGAAATCGATATCAATACCTCGGTTTCAACTCCGTAAATTCCATACTTTACGGCATTTTCGACAAGTGGCTGCAAAATCATGGAAGGTACAATGGCTTTTTTAGCATCTTCATCAACAATTAACTCCACATTCAGTCGCTCGCTGAAACGAATCTTTTCAATATCCAAATAACGTTTTACCTGCTGAATCTCTTCGTTAAATGAAACCATTTGCTGTTGCTTTGAGAAGGAATACCTCATTAATTCGGACAACTTTAAAATCATTTCTCCGGCTTTTTCGGAATTAATCATTATAAGTGCATGAATCGAATTCAAACTGTTAAATAAAAAGTGGGGATTAATTTGCGAAGTCAATGCTTTCAATTGTGCATCGCGCAATTGTTGCGAGAGCTTTTCGTGCTGTTCTATCTGCCAATTCCTCACTGCCAGCATTCTGACCATATAAAAAGCCCATACAAAACCGACATATAATAAAAAACCCACGATACCCCTGATGGGGATGGACTGTACAAGAAAATCAACATAAGTAGTTTCACTTTGAAAAATTGATTTAAGTGCATACACTGAAATTGAAATCCAGGCCGAAATGGTTATCAGACAAGCAGCAGCATGATTAAGCAATAAATCTAAGTTTTTTCTTTGAGAGACATCATAAAAAGCAGTCATGAACCATAAACCAAAACTTATTAATGCAAAAATGCTGTTAAATACAAGAGCATCTGCCAACGACTGCACAAAAGTAAGCTGGTAAGTCAGATACAAAAATAAAGTATGAACGATGATGATGATCGTCCATACTGAAAGTAATACGATTGATTTAAACTTTATTTCCATTAATCCGGCACTGATTTGATTTCACCTCCTCCAAAAATACAAACTCCTTTAACTGTAAGAAGTTTATCGGGAGAAACAGCCGTAAGGATTCTTTTATCGGCAAATCCGCCAAAAATGCTGACAACTTCCGTTTTAATGGTCCAATCGGAAGGAACGACTACATTTAATCCGCCAAATGCAGCGACTAATTCAATTTGTGCACCCTCTTTTGCAATTGTTGATTGAAGCAGATTAATTTTACTTCCGCCAAAAACACAAACAAACTTTCCACCCTTAAAATTATCAGACGTAATCTGGTGTTCTCCTCCGCTAAAAACGTTTACTTCTTCGATAAACGAATCGTCAATTACGTTTGAACGTCTGAAGCCACCTTTAAATAAAATCCTGCTCCCAATAATGATCATCAACCCGAATAAAATGATAAGAGCAGGCCAGATAATCTGTTCAAAATTCAACGGTAAACCGAAAAACTTTGAAGCTACCAATAAACCACCGGCCACCATTACCAAAAATCCGAACGGAAATTCTTTTCCGAACAAATGAATAAATCCAAACGCAACGATTGCCATAGGCCACGAAATTAAGACCTTTGCTATAAAAGGATCTATCATATTCATGTTTCTGAGGAGTAATACGACTCCAAATGCAACAACTATAATTCCGAAGACCAGACCTTTAAGGCCCTTGCAGCATTTTTTGTTTTGCTGATAATTATGATGAAAATTTTCCATACTTGTTTTTTTTAGCAAAAATACGTTGGGTTAGAATGTTACAAAAACAAAAAAATGATAAGAAGCCGAAAAAAGAGGATAAAAAGCGACTTATTTAATCGAAAGAACTTTAAATTCTACTCTACGATTCATGGCTCTGCCATCTTCGTCTCCATTAAAAGCAACGGGTTGCGTTTCGCCATATCCTTTTGCAACCAATCGCTCACTTTTAATTCCTTTGCTGATACAATAATCCACCACTTTTTGAGCTCTTCGTTGCGACAATTCCATATTTTTTGCATCATCCCCAATATTATCCGTATGTGCAGCTATTTCGCATTTAATTTTTTTATTAATTTTTAAAAAGGAAACAAATCGATCCAATTCGCAAACAGATTCAGGCATAAATTCATCGCTTTGATCTTTGAAAAACACATTATTTAAACGTGCCACCTGCGATTCCATAACCGGAGCCAAATAAAGATTCTGCTCATCAATTTCGGTATATTGTTCAAGGTTTGTCAGATCGAGAAATTTTGTAACGGAATAATAACCTTCGGCAAGAGCCATATAACCGTACTTTTTGCCATGAGGTAAAATAATTTTATAATTACCGTTACTTGGGTCGGAACGAGCAATACCCACTTCTTTTCCTTCGGGTAATAATTCCCAAACAATTCTCGATTCTACGGGCTGCATATTTCGTTCGTTGACAACCTTACCCGAAATTAAAACCACAGCCTGGCTTCCTTGAGAAAAAATATGATTAATGAAAAACAAGGATAGAATGGCAAAAATATAAAGCTTTATCATAAAAATAACTTCACAAAATTCTTTCAAAAATAATCAATTTATCGACACTTAATTATTTAGTAAGAAATTTTTAGGGTCTAAAAAAAATTACTTCTGACTTCTATCTTCTTACTTCTGACTTTTACTTTCTACTTTTAACTTAGCTTATCCTGCCCATCCTTCTCTGTCGAGGCTTCTGTATTGAATCGCTTCTGCTACGTGTTCGGGCTTTATGTTTTCCGAACCTTCCAAATCGGCAATGGTTCTTGACACTTTTAATATTCGATCGTATGCACGTGCCGACAAACCCAAACGATTCATCGCATTTTTAAGCAACATCATACTTGCGTCATCTAAAACCGAAAATTTTTGTATTTGCTTACTATTTATTTGTGCATTACAATGAACTCCCGGAATTTCGCTATATCGTTTTTCCTGAATTTTTCTGGCTTTTATAACGCGTTCTCTAATTTGTTCGCTTGTTTCGTTTTGTTGCTTATAACCCGAAAGTTTATCAAACGGAACAGGAACCACTTCTAAATGAATATCTATTCTATCTAATAATGGTCCAGATATTCGACTTAAATATTTTTGGCGAACACCGGCAGAGCATACGCATTCTTTTTCGGGATGATTGTAATATCCGCAAGGGCAAGGATTCATCGAAGCCACCAACATAAAGCTGGCCGGATATTCCACGCTAAATTTTGCCCGACTAATGGTAACCAGTCTGTCTTCGAGCGGTTGCCGCATCACCTCGAGTACGGTTCGTTTAAATTCGGGTAGCTCGTCTAAAAACAGAACTCCGTTGTGAGCCAATGATATTTCACCGGGCTGGGGAAACGTACCTCCGCCAACTAATGCAACATCTGAGATAGTATGATGTGGCGATCGAAAAGGGCGAACCGTCATAAGTGACGAATTTTTATCGAGCAAACCCGAAACAGAATGTATTTTAGTTGTTTCCAGAGCTTCTTCTAAGGTTAAAGGAGGCAAAATAGTAGGAATTCGCTTAGCCAACATGGTTTTACCTGCCCCCGGAGGTCCTATTAATATAATATTATGTCCGCCTGCAGCTGCTATTTCTAAAGCGCGTTTAACATTTTCCTGTCCTTTTACATCAGCAAAGTCGATTTGATAATTATTATAATTGGAATAAAATTCTTCTTCGAGATTGACAGAAATTTTTTCGAGCGGTTTTCTCTGTTCGACAAAATCAATCACTTCCGAAAGTGTTTCGGCTCCATAAACATCGATATCATTCACCACCGCTGCTTCACGAGCATTTTGTTTTGGCAATATCAATCCTTTAAACCCTTCGTTTCTCGACTGAATGGCAATAGGTAGTGCTCCTTTAATGGGTTGAATTTTACCATCGAGCGATAACTCGCCCATAATTACATATTTTTCGATTTCGGGAGCATGAATTTGCCCGCTTGCCGCCAAAATTCCTAAAGCAATTGGCAAATCATACGATGAGCCTTCTTTCTTAATATCGGCAGGAGCTAAATTTATTATCACTTTTTGGCCGGGCATTCGGTAATTATTTACTTTCAATGCCGATTCAATTCTCTGGAGGCTTTCTTTTACAGCATTATCGGGCAAACCGACAAGATAATATTTTATACCCTGTATAGCATTTACTTCTATTGTAATGGTGGTGGCATTAATTCCATAAACGGCACTGGCAAATATTTTCACTAACATATTTTTACCTTTTACTTGTCAAAAGTTATTAACAAATAGTTTTTAACAAAATTAGCTTAAAATTCAATTTCATTTATGGATTCTTAATAAAATATCATTACATTTGTGAACAAAGTAGAGGTTATTAATCATTTTTTATTTTAATAAGTTGATGTTGAGAATATTATTTTTTATTTTTTGTGTATTTACTGTTTTAAATTTAGCTGCGCAAGATTCGTTATTATTACCGATATCTATTGACAGTATTTCGGCAGGTCCTATTAACGATGAAGAATACGAAGAAGAAGACCATTTAAGTACGAATATTAACTTTTATTACAAACCTACCATCATAGACCATTTTTTCGATGTTCCTGCATACAACCAATATTTATTTTGGGACACCTTAAATATTCATCCATATGCAAGTAAAATGAACTTGTTCGATGACAATAAAACCATAGAATTGATAAACAACGAGCATCTATTTACCTTCCCTACTCAATCGAACCGAATTACTTCCGAATTTGGTTGGAGGCGATGGAGATATCATTACGGAATTGATGTTGGATTAAATGTAGGCGATACTATCGTTAGCACTTTTGACGGAGTTGTACGCATTGCAAAATACAGTAAATCATATGGATATACCGTTGTAATAAGACATTATAACGGTTTAGAAACACTTTATGCGCATTTATCTAAATTGCTTGTCCATCCAAATCAAGAAATTAAATCAGGAGAAATTATTGCATTAGGTGGAAACACCGGACATTCCAGCGGTCCTCATTTACATTTTGAAGTCAGGTATTTGGGCGGAGCTATCAATCCGCGAGAAATCATGAACGTTGAAAACAAATCCCTAAAATACACATCCATTACCGTTGACCAATGTCTTTTTAACTATTTGACAGAAATTCATAAAGCCCGTTATCATAAGGTTCGGAAAGGCGACAACTTAGGTAAAATAGCTCGTAAATATGGCGTTTCCATTACGCGGTTGTGCAAACTTAATAACATTAGCCGAAAAAAAATATTGCGTCCCGGCATGAAAATAAGATATACCTAATTGTTTAGCTATTTTTAACGTTAACTATTCAATGCAGCGATTAATTTAATTGTATTTTTGCAGAAAAAAATATGGAGAACGAAGTTCAGAATAATTCAAAATCGAAAGCATCGCTTCTGATGCTAATTACAATAATTTTATTACTTTTTTCAAATCTGTTTTTCATTTATAAATTTTACACAATGCGCAAAGAAAAAGTATTTGTGCAAGTAGAACTCAAAGATACCGAAAACGAAAAAGCCCAAATTGAAGAACAACTAAAAGACATGTTGAATCAATATAATACACTCAAAACCGATAATTCTAAAATTTCTGCCGAACTCGATCAAGAAAAAAATAAAATTAAAGAACTGCTTGAAGAAATTAAAAACATAAAATCGGCCAATGCCTATCAAATTAATCAGTATAAAAAAGAATTGGGAACACTTCGTGAAATTATGCGAAGCTATATTGTACAAATCGACTCACTCAACACACGCAATAAATTACTTACCGAAGAAAACAGAAAAGTAAAAACCGATTTTCAAAAAGTGGTAACCGAAAAAGAAGACCTTACGCAAAAGAAACAAGAACTCGAACAAAAAGTTGATATTGCCAGTACCCTAAGAGCAATTAATATTGCCAGCATAGCCGTTAATGACAAGGCAAAAGAAGTAAGTCGAGCCAAACGAGCAAGTAAAATTAGGGTATGTTTTACTTTAAGCGAAAATGCTATTGTAAAACCCGGTAATCGATTTGTATATATTCGCATTGCTCGTCCCAACAAAGAAATCCTGCCAAATGCCGAAGGAGAAATGTTTACTTTTATGGGAAACAGCATTCTATATTCGGCTAAACGCGAAATAGATTACCAAAACAAAGATGTGGATATGTGTATTTATTGGACAAACGACGGAAGCCTTACCGAGGGGGTATATAATGTAGATATTTTTTGCGATGGAAAGCAAATTGGCAGCGATACGTTTATGTTAAAGTAAAAGCTTAATCAATTTTATCGAACCTCTGGTTTCTTTGTCTTGGCACAAATCCGGCTTCTTTAATCATTTTTTTCATTTCGTCAATGGCTATTGTGCTTTTATCCACACCGGCTGCCGAAACCACATTTTCTTCGATCATGATGGAGCCCATATCATCTGCCCCCGCGTGTAAACACAACTGAGCAATATCTTTTCCAACCGTCAGCCACGAAGGCTGAATATGCGGAATATTATCTAATACTATTCTACTTATAGCTAACATTCGAATATATTCTGATGCACCAATTGGGCTTATTGTATGGATTTTGCTTAATCTCGTACCTTTTAACTGAACTGGCCAAAGTACAAAGTTTAAAAATCCGGGTGCATTTTCGGTTTTTTGAGATTGTAAGCCTCGCAAAAAAAGTAAATGCTGCATTCGTTCTTCAACCGTTTCAATATGCCCAAACATCATGGTTGCCGAAGTAACCAAACCCAAACGATGAGCAATTCTCATTACTTCAAGCCACTCAGTATCGCTACATTTAGCCGGAGAAACCATTTTTCTGACCCTGTCGCTTAATATTTCTGCCCCTGCACCCGGCAAGCTGTCGAGTCCTGCATTTATCAATGATTTTAAAATATATTCTATCGATTTTCCCTCTTTTTCAGACAAATAAAAAATCTCAGCCGGACCAAGTGCGTGTAACTTTAGTTTTGGAAATTCATCTTTTAACTGTTTAAATAACGAAGTATAAAAACTCAATCCTAAATCGGGATTCAGCCCTCCCTGAAGTAATAACTGATCGCCGCCCATAGCAAAAAGCTCTTCTATTTTTTGCCTATATTGGTCTATTGTAGTAATATAAGCATCGCTGCTTTTAGGAGTTCTGCAAAAATTACAAAACTTACATTGAACCATGCAAACATTGGTTATATTCACATTTCTATCAATCAACCATGTAACTTCATTGTTTGGGTGTAACATCATGCGAATTTCATTGGCCCTAAACATCAAATCGGCCAAAGGCTTATTGTAAAGGTTAAGAATTTGTTTTATAGATAAATAAGACACTTAAATTAATATTAATTTTTAAAATAATTAGTTAAAATATCTATTATAAATTGTTGCTCATCAGTTTTTAATTCAAAATAAAGCGGTAGCCTGATAAGAGTTTCAGAGAAATTGATTACATTTTTTAATACTCTTCCATCATGAAGTTTATTATAATATTTTGATTCATGCAAAGGCAAATAATGAAAAACAGCTAAAACACCACTTTGCTTTAACCCTGAAAGTAAATTATTTCGTATTTCACCATTTTTACATATCAAAAAAAACATATGTGCATTGTTCGTGGCAAAAGAAGGAATATTCGGTAGTTTTATAAATCCTTTTTTTTCGATTGGTTTTAAATTTTCGTAATAATATTGCCAAATTTTCTTACGTTTATTTTGAATCTTTTCAAGATTTTCTAATTGAGCGAATAAAAAAGAGGCCGTCAACTCTGAAGGAAGAAATGAAGATCCAATGTCAACCCAACCATATTTATTCACCTCACCTCTGAAAAATTCTGCACGATTGGTACCTTTTTCCCATATAATTTCCGCCCTTCTAACTAAATTTTCATCATTTATAACCAACATTCCCCCTTCGCCCGAAATAATATTTTTTGTTTCGTGGAATGAAAATGTTGCCAAATGACCAAAGCTTCCCAAAGGTTTTGATTTATAAAAAGAGTCTATTGCCTGAGCTGCGTCTTCAATTAAAATCAAATTATATTTTTTTGTAATCTCTAGTGCCTTATCCATATCACAAGCAATGCCTGCATAATGGACAACAACAAGAGCCTTTGTTTTTTCAGTTATTAGTTCTTCAACTTTATCTAAATCAATATTTGGAATATCTTGTCTGCTATCAGCAAAGATAATTTTTGCACCTCTTAGTACAAAAGCATTTGCAGTAGAAACAAATGTATAGGAAGGCATAATAACTTCATCACCTTCTTTAATATTTGCTAAAATAGCTGCCATTTCCAACGCGTCTGTACAACTCGTTGTTAACAAGCAATGCTGGAAATTATACTTTGTCTGAAAAAATTCGTGACATTTTTTGGTATAAAAACCATTACCGGAAAGTTGCCCTTTCTCTATAGCGTCTTTTAAATATTTTAACTCATTTCCTGTTAAAAATGGCTTATTAAAAGGTATTTTCATTGTTTGATTAAGTGTAGTTTAACGTTATCAATAAATAAATCATCTTTATTGTTATTCCAAAAATATATCTTTAATTTAGGATTTTGCCAATCTTCAAATTTTGGCAATTCAACGATTGTATCAATTTTATACCAAACACCAGGTTTGCTAACAATATTTTTTAAATCTATTCCATACCAATAATTTAACTCAGAAGATTCAAAAACTAAATAAGAATTAAATTTATTTGATTTCATTAGAACGTCAGAAGATATTTGAATTTTTGAAAAAAGTTCAAATTTTAAATCAACTAAATCAAAACTCCACCCACTACTAAATGAATTATTTTTGTTTAATTTTATTGAAGCATTACCTGTTGTTTTGTAATCAGCTGAATAATATCCTGCATTTTTCTGTAAACTATCACCATCAAGATTATACTCAGATAAAATATATTTTTTTTGTTTTTTAACATGAACAAATTGAATGTTTTTGTACTGATATAATATTTCGTAATCATAAAATCTTTTTAATTTTTCAGTAACATTAGGGTGCTCATATAAAATATATGAATCTGGATCAAGTTTAATATAATTTTCAATTAATATTTCAGATATATTATAATTATAATATAAATTATACAAAGTTTTATAATAAACAACATGTGGTGAAAAATTGGGATGTAAAATACAAATAGATTTTATTTCCGGATATTGTTTATTGATTTTTTTTAATACACTTCCATACAACTCGTCAAAATTGCTTAAATGTCTTTCATTTAAATTCTTTTTTTCTGTTTCTAAAAGCATATTCCCCATGAATGCAATAAAGAAGAATAAAAATAATAATTGTCTTAAAAACCTATTTAAATTAAAATATGCAACAATTGAATTAAAAATAACAGAAAAAGAATATGCCACTATAATTGATAAAAAAGGATAGAGCTGTCCATCATACCAATTTAGTTTATTAACCGACGTTGAAATTACTAACCAATAAAACAATACTAATGAAATTAAAAAAATAAAAAAATATTTTCGTTTAGCATTTCTATCAATAAATACCAATAAAATACTTAATGGCATCATATAAAGCCATGGTAAGAAGTTATATGATTTAATATTTATCCAATAAAACCAAAAAGGTTCAATATGATTATCAGAAAGAGTTCCAGTAAATCTACCTATAACACCATTATGTAGAGCAATTTTAGTATAGCCAGAAACCTTTGTCTCCATATAAAAATAAAATAAAGAAGTAATAAATAGAAAAATAAATCCAGAAATGTACAACCATTTGTTTTTAAAAAATGCTTTCGTTTTACCAGAGAATAATACAAAGAAAAATATCACAGGCAAATAAAAAAAGCCAGCTATTAATTTCGACCAAAAAGCACAAAATATAAATAACACAAAATAAAATGCAAGTCTCTTACTCTTAAATTCAGACAAATAAAATTTATAAAATGTGATTACGTATAAAGTTGAAAACAGTGTAACAAATATATCTAAATCACCGGTACGAGCCACATGGTAGGTAACAAATCCATTACAAAAAGCTAAAATTAGTGCAGAAAATATTCCCCAATATTTATCTTTAAATTCTTTATTTAGAAAATAAAAAATAGTAAATGATATTATAATTGCAGCTACAGCTGAAGGAAGCCTAAAAGCAAATTCATTTAATCCACAAATTGTAAAAGATAAAACTTGAAACCATGCTATGAAAGGAGGGATTGTTGCCCATGTTTCATAATGTCCATCAAAATATTTTACAATAAAATCTTTTCTAAATAGCATTTCCAAAACATTTGATCCATAAACTCCCTCATCCCATGTTCTTATATTTGCAGCACCTAACTGATATATATATGCTAAATAAAGAACTATAAAAAGAATTAAATATTCCAACCAATTTACTTTAATTTCTTTAATTAGCTTTTTAAAAATTTTATTATTCATATTTAGGATAAGCTATTTTTGGCAAAAATAGACGATCTATAACGAAATACCAAATAATAATTAATAATAGATATTTGATAAACAGATAGTGTCCCCAAAAAGTATTATTTTTGTTCAAATTTATTAATCAATTATGGATAATTTAAACTTTTCTCCTATCGAAAGCTCACGATTTTTAATGAACATTCATAGAGCTAGTTTATCAACATTTAAAGCATCAGAAATAAAAAATCATATTATTGAAAACAATGTTGATGTTTTAATTTTACGTTTACCAAGCTCTTCTATTGCTACTCACAGTAATTTACAAAATACTGGATTCGACATAATTCACGCTGACAGCCTCGTCTATTATAAATCAAATTTAGAAGCAACGGAAGTAAATCTGTTAAAAAACAAATTAAATTTTGTTCAGATTGACCTTTTAAACTCTAAAAAGCTAAACGAAATAATTCCAATTATTTTCAAAAATTATCAAAATCATTATTTTTCTAATCCCTTCTTAAATAAAGAAAAAATTATTGAGGGATATATTGAATGGGCAAAAAAATACTCCGGTATTGAAAAGGGGAAAATTTCATGGCTTATTTATTCTGAAGATGAAATAGCTGGTTTTGCGACGTGTTCATTTAATGAGCAAGCCAAAGAATGTGAAGGCGTTTTGTACGGTGTAATGCCCAATTTTTCTGGAAAAGGCATTTATTCTGATATTATTCGTTTTACACAAAAATATTTTAAAGAACAAGGCTATACAAAAATGCTAGTCTCAACCCAGCTTCAAAATATTGCAGTTCAAAAAGTATGGAGTCGCGAAGGATTTATTATTGACCATAGCTATGAAACATACCATATCAACGCTTTTCTTAATTACTCAGTGCATCCGGCAAAATCTTCGAGTTTTATTATAACAGATGAAATTATTGAAGATTTTGCAAAATTTTCCGGCGACAGGAATAAACTTCATTTCGAAAAAGAATTTGCTCAAAAATTTGGATTTAAAGACAGAATTGCTCATGGAATGATCACACAATCAAATCTTTCAAAAATATTTGGAATTGATTATCCTGGAAATGGGACATTATATTTATCAAATAAAAATATTTTTATTGCCCCAGTTTATTTGAATAAAGAATATTACGTTAGCATTACTACTTATTTTAAAAGTGAAAGCGGTCTCCACTATATTTTAGCAAAAATTTCAGATAAAGAAGGACGGCTTTGCCTGCTATCCTATAACTACATGTTAAAAAGATAATTATTTATCTTTTTCTTTATTTTTTATTGAACGAATAATATATATAGGCCTGTCTTTAGTTTGTTCAAATGTCTTACCGACATAAAGGCCAACCATTCCCAGTATTGCTATAATTAATCCTGAAAAAAACCATATTGAAATTATTATACTTGTATAACCTAACTGGGAAATACTTCCATTAATATACCTAATTATTGTAAATATTGTAAAAAGAATAGAAACGAATGAAATAAATAAACCAATTTTTACAGTAATTCTTAATAATTTATCAGAAAACGAAAGAATTATTTCTAAAGCTAAATGAATTAATTTTTTTATTGAATAAGAAGTTTTTCCACATTCTCTGTTTTCGTGAATAACATCTATGCTTGTTGACTTAAACCCAACCCAACGTACCATTAAAGGGAGTACCCTGATTTTGTCCCCCATACTTAATATCGCTTCAATTACTTTTCTGTTGTAAATACCAAAGTTTCCGATGGTATGATCTTGCTTTGTTTCAGATAAGTATTCAAGTGTTTTATAAAACCATTTTGAAAAAAATTTTTTAAAAAAGGTATCATTTCTAAATTTTCTACTGGCATAAACGATATCAACTTTTTCTAATGTAGCTTTTTCATATAAACGTTTAATATCATACGGATTATCTTGTAAATCGCAATCCATTACTACTATCCATTCGCCTGCAGAATAAGACAATCCTGCCGTAATTGCTTTATGCTGTCCAAAATTTCTTGAAAGTTCGATTCCAACCACATTTGAATTTTTCTCAGCTATTTCAGAAATCACTTCCCAATCTTTATAAGGGCCTCCATCATATACAAATATGACTTCATATTTTAAAGGAATTTCTTTTAAAGATTCACTTATTCTTGAAAATAATAAATATAACGAATCGTAACATTTATAAACAGGAATAACAATCGAAATATCAACCATATTATTTAAATAAATTATACTTTAATATTACCCACAAAGCTCTAAAACCATCTTTCCAATTAATTTTCTTACCATCGGCATACGTTCTTCCATAATACGATATACCCACTTCGTAAATTCTAATTCCTTTGATTTTTGCAATTTTTGCTGTAATCTCTGGTTCAAATCCAAACCTATTTTCCTTAAGTTTAATCGATTTTATCAATTCAGACCTAAAAGCCTTATAACATGTTTCCATATCTGTCAAATTAAGATTTGAAAACACATTGCTTAACCATGTCAATAAAGAATTTCCGGCTCTGTGCCAATAATATAAAATTCTATGTGGTTGACTACCAATAAACCTACTTCCATATACCACATCTGCAAAACCATCCATAATAGGTTTTATCAATCGATTATACTCATTTGGATTGTATTCCAAATCAGCATCCTGAATTATTATTATATCACCTGTTGCCAGTTCAATCCCTTTATGAATAGCAGCGCCCTTACCATAATTTTTTATTTGCTTATAAAAAATAAAATGTTGATTTTTCTTTTGATTGATATAATGTTGAATTATGGTATTGGTATTATCGGTAGAAGCATCATCAATAATGATAATTTCTTTTTCTAATTTATTAAGTAAATGCACTGCTAAAACCTTATCCAATAATTGAGTTACAAATTTTTCTTCGTTATATACTGGTATAATAATGGATAATTTCTTCATGCAACAAAAGTACAATTTTATTTAAAATAAAAAAGGCTGATATTTCTATCAGCCTTTCATTTTAAAAGTCGGCGGCGACCTACTCTCCCGCGTTAGCAGTACCATCGGCGCTGATGGGCTTAACTTCTCTGTTCGGAATGGGAAGAGGTGGAACCCCATCGCCATAGCCACCTTAAGCTCTTAAATAAATACTGAATGACGTATGGAAGAAAATTAAAACCGACTTAAGAAATAAAGCTAACGGGCAATTAGTACTACTCAGCTTTGACATTACTGTCTTTACACCTGTAGCCTATCAACGTCATAGTCTTTGACGACCCTTAAAGGAAAACTCATCTTGAAGTTGGCTTCGCGCTTAGATGCTTTCAGCGCTTATCCAGTCCAGACGTAGCTACCCTGCGGTGCAGCTGGCGCCACAACAGGTACACTAGAGGTCTGTCCGACTCGGTCCTCTCGT
>DAOOWN010000021.1:21896-33711 GCA_035371305.1 Bacteroidales bacterium | reverse complement strand
ATTTTTCTGTGATTTTCTCACTTATATGGTATAGAGATATTCATTGTTTTAACTCTAAAAAGTGATGAAGTCGGGACAAGTACACTTATATTGAGACCATTAACAAAGTTTAACAAATATATGTTGCAACAACTAATGTTAAAACGTATAATTGTAAAAATTATAACATGGAATCATCTCAACATAAAATAGAGATTTTTTACACTTTGATGTGTCCAAATTGCAAGGTTTTAATCAAGATGCTGGAAGAAGTATTGCCTATGTATGGTGAAAAATTTTTGTTTAAAAAAAGTTTGGCAAGTTCGCCAATTGGTATGGTTCGAACTATGAAGATGGGAATACATACCGTGCCTGCTTTATTAATCAATAATAAATTAATTTTTAGAGCCGTTCCGACAAAAGAAGAATTAATAAAAAAATTAAACGAATACTAATTTAAAATTAATAAATGATGGAAAAACAAAAAAAACTAAGATGTCCGCTTGGAGTACCCGGTGGAATAATGGCAACCTTAATAGGTTTGGCAGGAATCATTATGAACAGCTTAAACTTTAATACTTTTAATTTAATGATTTCTATTGCGCTTTTCTTATTAGCGATGCCTTTTGTAAGAGTTACCATGATGATTCATTCGGCAAACGACCGCTTAGATGAATTAGAAAAAAGGCTTTCTAAATAGCATGAGCATTTGGGACGAACGATATAGAACAGCAGAGTTTATTTACGGTAAAGAGCCGAATTGTTTTTTTGCTGAACAATTACAAAAACTTCCGATAGGTAAAATACTGTTACCGGCTGAGGGCGAAGGTAGAAATGCTGTTTATGCAGCCAAAAAAGGGTGGGATGTTACAGCAATAGACAGCAGCTTTGTCGCAAAAGAAAAAGCTCTTGCTTTTGCACAAGCTGAAAATGTTACCATAGATTATCAGATTCAATCGATAGAAGAATATTGTTTCCCTCAAAACGAATTTGATGCAGTAGCATTAATATATGCTCATCAGAAAAATCATGAAAACTTACACAGAAACTGCATAAATTCTTTGAAAAAAGGAGGCACCATTCTTTTAGAAGCATTCTCAAAACAACAAATTTATTATTCATCCGGCGGACCCGGCGATGTGAATTTATTATATTCTATTGACGAGTTGATGTATGATTTTAAAGACTTGTTTGATTTAACAATTTGGGAAGAAGATGTTCAGCTAAATGAAGGTAAAGGACATGCAGGCATGGCACATGTTATCCGATTAATTGGTAAAAAATAATAAAAACTAACATTGTGAATACAGAAATTTCAAAAACCAGAAAAATTGCAGGATGGGTTATTTCCGGCTTATTAACAGCACTTTATTTATTCAGTGCAAGCGGTAAGTTGTTTTTACATCCCGAGCAAATGGAACAAATGCATCTTGGTGATTGGCGAATAATCATTGCCTTAGGTGAAATAGGTTCAGCACTGTTATATCTTTTCCCTAAAACCAATAAATTTGGAACGTTATTGCTAAGTTCTTATATGGGTGGTGCAATCATTATTCACATGACCGGTGGATTGAGTATTATGTTTCCATCTATTATCCTTTTAATGATTTGGATAGGTGCATTTATAAGAAATCCACACTTTTATAAATTTTAACAATGCGAATAGAAGACGAAATAAAAGGACGATTTCGTAATGAGTATCATAAAGGGCTTATAAATTTAAGATACACTGTTAATTATCTTTCGTATAGCTTTATGCAGGAATTAAAAAAACATGATATTACCGAATCACAATACAATGTTTTACGCATATTGCGAGGTTTTCAAAATGAGGCACCCTTAACGGTAGGTTTTATTAAAGAACGAATGTTGGATAAATCGTCAGATGTGAGCAGAATTGTAGATAAGCTTTTTAATAAAAAACTTGTAAACCGAATTGAAAACACGAAAGATCGACGTCAGAAATTGGTTTCTATTACCGAAAAGGGCTTAGACTTATTGAATAAGATGTACGATTGCGAAATAAAAGCTGATTTATTATTAAAAAATTTAAGTCTTGAAGAGGTTCAAGACTTAAATTTTATATTAGACAAAATAAGAGGCTCGTATTAACCTTTCAGAGCATTGGCACCGCTCACAATTTCCAATATTTCATTGGTAATAGCAGCTTGTCTTGCTTTATTATAGTTCAATTTTAAATCATAAAGCATTTCTGTGGCGTTTTCGGTAGCTTTGTGCATAGCGGTCATGCGGGCTCCATTTTCGGCAGTAACGCTATCGAGCAATATTTTATATACCTGCGATTTCAAACTCAACGGAAGAATTTGAGTTAGAATTTCGAGTTGATTCGGTTCGAAAATATAATTCTTCAAATAGCTATCGTTTTCTTTTTTATTAGCAACGGGAGGTGCTAAGGGTAAAAAGGTTTCGGGAGTAATAATTTGTACGGCAGCATTTTTAAATCGGTTATAAAAAAATTCGATTTTATCATACTCGCCCTCGTCAAATAATTTCATCAACGACTCTGCCAGCATTACCGATTTTTCGTATGTAACGGATTCTATATATTCCGTTTCGTGCTTATAAATATTGATGCTGCGATTTTTCAATACATCGTAACCTTTTTTGCCAATACAATAAATATGAACATTGCCTTTCTCATTTTGTTCGGGGTAATGCTCCTGAATATACGAATAAAGCTGTCTAATTAAATTTGCATTAAAAGCTCCGCAAAGACCTTTATTTGAAGTTACAAGTATGATGAGCACTTTGTTTACCGGTCGGGGTTTGATGTAAGAAATTTCAACATCATCCTGAACGGTAGCTGTAACTTCGCCCATTATTTCCTGCAAACGATTTACATACGGCCTCATTTTAATAATAGCGTCCTGAGTTTTTCGCAATTTAGCCGCAGACACCATTTTCATGGCGCTTGTTATTTGTTTGGTCGAAATAACAGAGCTTATTCGTATTCGTATGTCTTTTAGATTAGGCATAGTAATAATTATGAAGCTTTATATTTTGCACTAATTTCTTTGGCAACATCTTCCAATACCTTTGTTATATCATCATCAATCACTCCCGAACGAAGTTTGCCAAGAATATCCGTATGCTTATTACGCAAGTATTCTAAATAATCGTGCTCAAATTCTTTTACTTTCTTAACCGGAACATCGCGAAGCAAACCTTTCGTTCCACAATAAATGATGGCGATTTGTTCTTCGACCGGTACCGGTGAAAATTGTTTTTGTTTTAGTATTTCTACGTTTTTAGCACCTTTGTCGAGAACTGCTTTGGTAGAGGCATCCAAATCGCTGCCGAACTTAGCAAATGCTTCTAATTCGCGGAATTGAGCTTGGTCGATTTTTAATGTTCCGGCAACTTTTTTCATGGCTTTAATTTGTGCATTACCACCTACACGCGAAACCGAAATACCAACATTGATAGCGGGTCGAATACCGGCATTGAATAAGTTTGATTCCAAATAAATTTGACCATCCGTAATAGAAATTACGTTGGTTGGAATGTATGCGGAAACGTCACCTGCTTGGGTTTCGATAATGGGGAGGGCTGTTAATGAGCCACCACCTTTTACCATATGACGAATAGATTCCGGAATATCGTTCATTTGTTGAGCAACATTATCGGCTTCTATAATTTTAGCTGCACGTTCCAATAAACGGGAGTGTAAATAGAAAATATCGCCGGGATATGCTTCACGTCCGGGTGGGCGACGAAGCAATAGAGAAACTTCGCGGTACGAAACGGCTTGTTTCGATAAATCGTCGTAAATTATAAGGGCATGGCGTCCTGAATCGCGGAAGAACTCGCCAATAGCACATCCGGCATAAGGGGCAAAAAATTGCATAGCAGCCGGGTCGCTGGCAGTTGCTTCTACAATAATAGTATAATCCATTGCTCCGTGTTGTTCAAGCGTTTTAGCTATATTTGCAACGGTAGAACCTTTTTGTCCAATTGCTACATAAATACATATAACCGGTTTGCCTTTTTCAAAATTTTCGCGTTGATTGATAATTGTATCAATAGCAATAGCTGTTTTTCCTGTTTGGCGGTCGCCAATTATAAGCTCACGTTGGCCACGTCCTATGGGAATCATGGCATCGATAGCTTTTAAGCCGGTTTGCAATGGTTCTTTAACGGGTTGTCTGTAAATAACGCCCGGAGCTTTTCGTTCAAAGGGCATTTCGTACAAATCACCTGTAATGGGACCTTTTCCATCAACCGGTTCGCCAATTGTATTGATTACTCTGCCTAATAAACTTTCGCCCACTTTAATGGAAGCAATGGTGTTTAATCGGCGTACTTTATCTCCCTCTTTTATTCCTTCTGAATTTCCAAGCAAAACAATACCTACATTGTCTTCTTCGAGGTTGAGAGCAATACCTTTTACACCATTTTCAAATTCAACCATTTCGTTGGCTTGTACATTATTCAATCCATAGGCACGTACAATACCGTCACCATCTTGAATTACATAACCAATCTCGTTGTAATCAACTTCGGTTTTTAGTCCTTGAAGTTGGTTTTTTAATAGTTGTGATATTTCACCCGGTTTTATTTCTGCCATAGTGTTTTATTTTATCATGGATGTTTTTATCAAATTATTTTTAATTTTCTTTAACTGAGTTTTTGCACTTGCATCAAATTCTTTGTCTTCAATTTGCAATATAAAACCTCCAACAATCGATTCATCAATCTTATTTTTCAATAATACCGTTTTCTGAAGCATTGATTGTAATTTTTGAGTAACGTTTTCAATCATTACTGCATCGGCATTTATAGTTGTTATCAATGTTGCGGATAATGTGTTATTATGAGCCAAATACAATGTCTGGAAATTACGGATGGTATCGACCAGTTGGTTTTCGCGTCTGTTTTGGGTTAGTAAGTCTAAAAATCGCAATGTTAGTGAATGAATGTGATGGCTGAAAACAGACTGAAAAAATTCTTTTTTTTCGGAAGGTTTTAAGATAGGGGTTTGGAGGAAAAAATGAAAGGAAGGGTTTTCAGAAACAAGTTGTTTGAGCAATTGCATATCATTATGAACCTGTTCCAATGCATTTTCTTCTATCGCAGTAAGAAACAATGCTTTAGCGTATCGTATGCCTATTTTTCCGTAGTTCATATTTTAATTAACATTAATGTCTTTCAATAAGCTATCGATATATTCCTTTTGCTTATTTTCATTGCTAAGTTCTTTGCGAATAATTTTTTCGGCAATAAGTACTGAAAAATCGGCAATTTGATTGCGAATTTCGTTCATCGCTTGATTTTTCTCACTTTCAATAGCTGCTTTAGCGTTATTCAATACTTTTTCTGCTTCGATAGCTGCTGCATTTTTAGCATCAGAAATCATTTTTTCTTTTATTTCGCGAGCTTCTTTAATTATTGTATCAGCTTGCTTGCGAGCTTCAGCAACAATTTGTTCGTTGTTTGCTTGTAGTTTTTGCATTTCGAGTTTTGCTTCTTCAGCAGCTTGCAGTGCTTTTTCGATGCTTTCTTCGCGTTCGTGAAGCATTTTTAAAATGGGTTTCCAAGCAAATTTACCCAAAATAAACAATAGAATACTGAATGCTATGAGCATCCAAAATATTAATCCTATTCCCGGAGTTACTAGTGGCATATTATATATTTTTTATTTTTGTCATACCTTGTTTTTAATAAAGAAACAGGAAAGGACCAACCGTCCTTTCCTTGTTTTCTTAAATGAAAAGAATCAATAGACAAACAACGATAGCAAAGAAGGCAACCCCTTCGATAAGAGCTGCTGCAACAATCATATTAGAACGAATGTCGCCTGCTACTTCGGGTTGGCGCGAAATGGCTTGCATAGCGTTGCCGCCAATATTACCAATTCCTAAACCGGCACCAATAACTGCAATACCTGCACCAATACCGGCACCCATTTTTGCTAAAGCTACGTTTGCTAATGCTTGTAAAATAACTGTTAATGTAATCATAAATATATAAAATTAGTGGGTTTCTGCATGATGATGTTCTTCGGTTGCCATTCCAAAGAAAATAGCCGATAATAAAGTAAATACATAAGCCTGAATAAAGGCAACCAAAAGCTCTAATAGCGACATGAAAACGGCAAATGTAACCGATAAAACAGACATTCCATAACCAAGTCCTTGATTCATGGCGCCAAAAATAAAAATTAGACTAAAAAAACCTAACGCTATAATGTGTCCTGCTGTGATGTTTGCAAAAAGACGAACCATGAGAACAAAGGGTTTTGTGAAGACTCCAATAAGTTCAATAACTGGCATTAAAGGAATGGGGATTTTTAACCACCAAGGCACTCCGGGTGAATTAAAAATATGTATCCAATATGCTTTATTGGCACTAAAAGTTGTAATAAAGAAAGTGAAGAGAGCTAATACCATGGTAACAGCAATGTTACCGGTGAGATTTGCCCCACCCGGAAAAATCGGTATTAAGCCCATTAAATTAGAAAAAAAGATAAAGAAAAAAACGGTTAATAAATAGGGCATAAACTTCATATATTTATGTCCTAAAGAGGGTTGAGCTATATCATCGCGAACAAACAATATGAGTGGTTCTACCCACGAAGCTATTTTTTTAGGTGCTTTGTTGGGGTTCTTTTTATAATATCTTGCCGTAGAGAGAAAAATCCATAACAACAAAAGCGATATAATGAAAATTTCCATTGTGTTTTTGGTAATGGACAAATCGAGTGGCATGGGAGCTGTTTCATCACGATTCCCATTCTCGTCCACTTCAATTATTTTTCCCTTTAAATCCCCTTCTGTTCCAAGTGCTAAACCGTTATGCGATTCGTGTCCGTGATGAAAAGCCGACGACATAAAAATATGCCATTGATGTTGTTTATAGCTATAGACTATAATGGGCAAGGGAATGCTTATGTGTTTTTCTCCCAAGGTTGCAATATGCCAGCCATGATCGTCTAAAATATGGTCAATAATAAACTCTCCGGGTTTAAACGTTTGAACAGAATCAGCTTTTTCTTCGTTTGCAAAAATATTAGCAGGAGTATAAATTATTGAAAATAGTAGAGATAAAATTAAAATCCAGCGTTTATTCCACATGAAAAATTACATTTTTTTAATGCTCAAAAATAATGAGAAATAATTTTAAAACAAAACAATAAGTGGGGAAAAAATAAAAGTTTTCTTTTAATTCGTAATGGAAATAGTCTTTATTCGGAATAGATTATTTAACATCAATTCATAATAAACCCCATATCCGCTATATATAGCAAATATAGGGTAGCTTTTATTTTAATTTTACTCTTTATTTGACAAATAACGTTCTGCTTCGATAGCAGCCATACAACCGGAACCGGCGGCCGTAATAGCTTGGCGATAGTGTTTATCTTGTACATCACCACAGGCAAAAACACCCGGTATATTGGTTTGTGTTGTTCCGGGTTTTGTATTGATATAGCCAACTTCGTCCGTTTCGATATAGGGTTTAAAAATTTCGGAATTTGGATGATGACCAATTGCAACAAAAAATCCGGAAATATCAATTTTCTTTTCATTCCCATTTTTGTCGGTCAAAATAACTCCGTTCACTCCATTTTCATTTCCTACAATCTCTTTTGTCTGATGCTCGAATAAGACTTCGATGTTTGGAGTAGTAAGAGCTCTGTTTTGCATGGCTTTAGATGCCCGTAAGTAGTTTTTGCGTACAATTAAATAAACCTTGCGACAAATACCGGCTAAGTAGGTTGCTTCTTCGCATGCAGTATCTCCGCCTCCCACTACTGCCACATCTTGTCCGCGATAGAAAAAACCATCGCAAGTAGCACAAGCCGAAACTCCTTGCCCTTTATATTTTTCTTCGGATGGCAATCCCAAATATTTAGCGGTTGCTCCCGTTGCTATAATTACCGATTCTGCTTCGATAATTTTTTCGTCATCTATCCAAACTTTATGAATCGGTCCGGAAAAATCGACTTTTGTTGCCATACCGAAACGAATATCTGCACCAAATCGCAGCGCTTGTTTTTTAATATCTTCCATCAACACAGGACCTGTAACTCCTTCGGGGTAGCCGGGGAAATTTTCTACTTCAGTCGTAGTTGTTAATTGACCGCCGGGTTCTAATCCTTCATACAATACTGGATTAAGATTTGCACGAGCAGCATAGATTGCAGCGGTCAGGCCGGCTGGGCCACTGCCAATTATTAGGCATTTTACTTTTTCTATCGGAAGTTCTTTATTTAAGTTGGATTCCGATTTTTCGTTCGAATTAAATGTTGAAAAGAAACTCATATTTTTTTGTTTTAATTATTCGATTTTTTTACAATGGCAAAGATATATGAATGTATTTAGTTTTTTGCATATTTAGGAATTTTTAACGTGTCAATAAAGACTCCGTATCCTCCCCAAACTCCAATTGCTCCGCCTTCGATATTTGTTTTTAGTGAAGTTGGAGTAGCAAATGGATTGCCATCGGTCATAAATTGCTGTTCCATTGAGTACCAAAAACGATAGTGCAGGTTGTCGATTTGAGTGATTTTTACAATTACGGTTTCCCCGGTTCTGAAATACCAACGTGCAACGCCTGCAGAATCCAATCCTTGTGGGTTGTAATTATTATCTTCTAATGGATTTCTCCCCCGATATAACTGATACTCTGCTTTTTGACCATTAAAAAAACGATCGTCGCTAACAGAAGGGTAAGGATGTAAGAACACACTGTCTTTCCCTAAAACCTTCGTAAATGCTCTGTAATAATTTCCCAATGTATCGGGGTCTTTCAGATAGAGCCAAATAAAACCCAACGTATCTTGATTATTATCCGGTTTAAACTTCAAACTATCAAGCGATACAGCATGAGGTATTGTTGTTTTAGCATGATATGTTTTTTCGTCCACAGTAATAGTAATCCAATATTGTTTTCCGGCTTGCCCTATAATTTTCGAACCAACATACTTTAAATATGGAAAGGTATAAGGATCAAGACTTAAATGCAATGTGTCATTTTCTATTCCATCTGTAACAACAACAACCGCATTTTTCACAATCATATTCATGATAATAGCTGAATCGACGGGAGCAAAGTAAGCGGCTGTTCTTGAAATAAATGCCCAAGCATATTGACCTTCTTCAATAGCGGCTTCAACCACAATTTTATTTTCAGGCGTTGGCATATCGACGGTTATTTCTTTTTCGCAAGAAATTAAAGCGAGTGATAAAAGAAAAATATAAACCATTCTTTTCATCGTTGCTAAAAATTAAAGTTATAAGTTATAGAAGGTAAAATCGAAAATAATGAAACCTGCTTTGCAGTGGTGGTAATAGAGTAATTTTCTAAATCTGTTTTGGTGTCAAAATAAATAAAGTATGGATTCATACGGTTATATACATTATAAATTGAGAAGTTTATAGAAGAATTCCATTTTTTACCTTTATTCGGGAATTTATAATTTACAGAGATGTCTGCTCTATGATAAGGGGCTAAACGGAACGAATTTCGCTCGCCGTATTCGCTGACGATTCTGCCTTCAATAAAATATCTAGAAATAGGAAGTGTGGTTGCATCGCCGGTTGCATAAACAAAGACGGCACCAAAATTCCATTTGTCGTTTAAATCGTAAGTTAACACAACCGACAAATCATGTCTTCGGTCGTATTTAGCAGGATATTCTTTCCCATTGTTAATTTCGGGGAATAATCGGGTTGTTTTAGATAATGTATAACCAACCCATCCGTTTAGCTTTCCGAAGCGGCGCTTAACAAAAAATTCTGCTCCGTATGATTTGCCTGAACCAAAAGTGAAATTGTTGTCCGGATTATTTCCCATGTTATCATCGCTGGTTAGCCCTTCTTTGTAATCAATTAAATTTTTCATTGTCTTGTAGTACAGTTCAACAGAGGTTTCGTAGGTGTCGTTTTTAAAGTTTTTAAAAAAACCTCCTGCATACTGAACGGCAAATTGAGGTTTTATTTGGTCTGTGCATGGAATCCAAGCATCTGTAGGTAGCGTTGCCGACGACATGCTTGCTAATTGTATATACTGATAATTTTGTGAATACGATGCTTTAACAGATGTAGAATGGTTTAAAGAATACCGCAAAGATATACGAGGTTCAATGTTTGAGTAGGTAGCAATGTTTTCGAAAGGCTTGTATTGTATAGTATCTTTGGCTTGTCTTTTATCATCTAATTGGTATCGGGTAAAGCTTCCGATGTGTTGAAATAACGTAGGGCGAATTCCTATCGAAAACTTGAGTTTTTCGCTAATATCAAATTCGTCATTTGCATACAAAGCCATGTCGTTAGCATAATAGTGAATAATTTTTCCGGTATCGAAATTGGTGTTTCCAATTCTTGCAGTGGCACTACCCGGTTCAAAATCGTGAAAAGTATATTGAGCCCCAAATTTTAATGTATGGAGTACACTTGGTAAATACGTGTAATCGAGAGAAATAGCATAATCTTTTACGCCGGAATAAAGTTTAAACTCAAAATCGCTTTGTTCGGCATCAAAAATAAAATGATAATTGCTAAAAGTAGCCGTAAGGTTTTGAAAGAGTTTTTGATTAAAAACATGATTCCATCGAGCCGTTAATGTTGTATTACCCCATGGAAATTTAGCTCCAAAACCGTCTTCGCTGTTTTTAAACGAAAAAACATCTCTTCCAAAATATCCGCTTAAAAACAACCGATTGTTTTCTGAAAAACGATAATTGATTTTTGCATTTAAATCGTAAAAATAATAACCGCTTCCTTTCATTTTTCCTTTTATAAAAGGCTTTGTTAAAACATCAATATAGGTTCTTCGACCCGAAATAAGAAACGATGAGGTGTCTTTTTTTATGGGTCCCTGAACCGTAAGCCGCGAAGATATTACCCCAATGCCGCCATCAACATGGTACGTTTGATTATTTCCTTCTTTCATGCTAATATCTAAAACCGAAGATAAACGACCTCCATAATTAGCCGGTGCACCGCCTTTTATTAAATTTACATCTTTAATTGCATCGGCATTAAAAATTGAAAAGAAGCCGAATAAATGACCGGCATTATAAACTATGGCATTATCCAGCAATATTAAATTTTGATCGGGACCTCCACCACGAACGTAAAAGCCCGAATTGCCCTCGCCCGAAGATTGTACACCCGGTAATAATTGAATCGACTTTAAAACATCAACCTCACCCATGAAAGAAGGAATCTCTTTTATGGTTTCAACAGGTAATTTATATGAACTCATTTCGATACTTTCAACGTTTTTATTTGATCGTTCACCTGTAACTGTGATTTCAGAAGCTTGAATTACGGTTTCGCTTAACACAAAATTAATTTTAATGTCTTTACCTAAAATCACCTTCTTTATGACATCTCCATAACCTATAAATGAAACCTTAATGGTATAGTTTCCTTTTGGTAACGTCAAAGAGAAAAAGCCATAATTATTGGTCGAGGTTCCTTTTTTAAGTTCTTCTACATACACATTGGCTGATGGTAAATCTTCTCCCGATTTTTTATCGCGAACATAACCGCTTATTGTGTACTTTTGACTCCAACCAATGACATGAAAAATGAGAAAAATAAACAAAAAAAAGGTTTTGTAAAAATCCATATATCAACGAGTTACAAAAAACAAGAAAAAATCTTTATTCTGCTCAAAGATAAATACATTAAATTATCTTGCAAATGTAAAAAGGTTAAATTAACTTTGCATCCGAAAAAAATATTCGGGGCGTGGCGCAGTTGGCTAGCGCACTTGCATGGGGTGCAAGGGGTCGGAAGTTCGAGTCTTCTCGCCCCGACAAAAGAAAAACGAAGGTGCCGATACTTTACAATGAGCATTTTCG
>DAOOWN010000021.1:0-21796 GCA_035371305.1 Bacteroidales bacterium | reverse complement strand
TTTTTATTTTGGCTAGCGCATCCCGATGAAGTCGGGAGGGTCGGAAGTTCGTTCCGATATTCATCGGAATACTCGCCCCGACAAAAGAAAAACGAAGGTGCCGATACTTTACAATGAGCATTTTCGTTTTTTTTTATTCATAAAAAGGATGTGTAACGTTTTTTATTTTGGCTAGCGCATCCCGATGAAGTCGGGAGGGTCGGAAGTTCGTTCCTTCCGGGACCATGTTTTTTTAGGCTTTCTATCGAACTTCTTTTTTTGAAGTAAAAAATTAATTAGGTTTGCATAAAAAAGTCTTATGAATACTCAAATTTTAAAAAATCAAACGGTATTACCGGATATACATTTCATTTATTTAATGAACAAGGGTCACTTTCCTGAAAATATTTCACTCACAAAAAGCGAGCAAACGTATTTTTCACAAGAGATTGCTTCGGGCAAGACCAATATTTCCATTAATGCTTTTTATAGATGGATGTTTTTTTATGTTATTGACCAGCAGGTTAATATAAACGAACAATATGAAAAACTTCGTCGCGAAGCTTCAAATATCTTTGAAAAAATTAAAGAAAACAAAATAAAAGAAATTCAAATCGTAAATAAAACGAATGATAACGGAAATTTACTTTCTTTTATAGAAGGACTATTGTTAAGTCAATATTCATTTGATAAATACCTATCAAATCCTGAAAAAAAGACACATCAAATAGAAAAAATAGTTGTAATAGATGAGTTAACAAATGAAACGGAATTGAATGAAGTTAAAAATATCTGTTCGTCTGTTTACTTTTCGCGCGATTTAATCAATGAACCACCCAATACGCTCAACACCATTTATTTAGCAGAACAAGCAAAAAACATGGCACATGAAAACGGAATTTCAATAAAAGTTTATGATAAAAAAGAAATTGAAGCCATGGGCATGGGTGGTTTACTCGCTGTAAACCGAGGCAGCGTAGATCCTCCGGTTTTTATACATTTAACTTACAAACCACATGATTCAAAAAACACTCAACCTTTTGTTTTTGTTGGTAAAGGTATTACGTTTGATTCAGGAGGTTTAAATATTAAACCAGGCGACAGTATGGATGGCATGAAAAGCGATATGAGCGGAGCTGCTGCGGTTTTGGGTTGTATGGCTGCACTTGCAAAAAACAACATTCCGGTTTACGTAATAGGTCTAATTCCTTCTACGGACAATCGTCCGGGGTTTAATGCTTTTGCACCCGGCGATATTATTCGCATGATGGATGGGAGTACCGTTGAAATGCTTAATTCCGATGCCGAAGGAAGAATGATTCTTGCCGACGCATTGCATTTTGCAAAACAGTTTAATCCTTCATTGGTCATTGATATTGCAACATTAACCGGTTCGGCAAGCGCTGCAGTTGGCAGGAATGCAACCGTGGCTTTTGCAAAAACCGACGAGTCAATATTCAACAAACTGGAAACAGCTGCTTTTAAGACGTGGGAACGTATTGTTCGTTTCCCTCTTTGGGACGATTATGCAGATATGCTTAAATCGGAGATAGCAGATGCTAAAAATATTGGAAACAGACACGCAGGAGCCATAACTGCAGCAAAATTTTTAGAACGATTTACCCGGTATCCGTGGATACACCTAGATATTGCGGGGCCGGCATTTCTCGATAAAAAAGACAGCTATAGGAGTGTTGGAGGTACTGCTGTTGGTGTTAGAATGGTATATGAATTTCTTAAATATCAGTTTGTTGAAAACAATTAATGCTGTTAGATGCTATTGCTATGTAATAGGTTCAGATAATCCTATACGTTTTTCAACTTATTTTTGACCTTATGCCAAAAATATTTCAATACAAATTACTTTTAAAGAAACAAAACTAAGTTGAAATAATTAAACGGTCTTAAACGAATGTGTATTCTGAATTCTATTGTTTGGTTAACTACAATCTAATTCAGATATGATGGATGTTTTCGACAAAATATCGTTTGTCATTGTTAGACAAATTCTGAAGAATGCTTTTTTTCTAAAAAAATATGTATTTTTGTGTTTCATTAAGTTAACTTCTTTGTGAAAGAAAAAACAATTCAGTTTAAAATACAAGAATTTTCTTCGAAAGACGAATTAAACAGTCTTTATCAAAATTTACTTAATCAAGCAGCAGATGCAGCACATAAAGCATATGCCCCATATTCATCGTTTTTTGTGGGAGCAGCTATTTTGCTCGAAAACAATGAAATTATAACCGGCAACAATCAGGAAAATGCTGCTTATCCCTCAGGTTTATGTGCGGAACGGGTGGCCTTGTTTTATGCCAATGCTCATTATCCGCAATCAAAAGTTAAAGCCATTGCTATTACTGCTTTTATAAACAATGAAATACAGGTTAGTGAGCCTATACCACCCTGCGGTAGTTGCAGGCAAGTTATTCTTGAAAGTCAATTGAGGCAAAACGAACCTGTAACACTCATTTTGGCCGGGAAAAACAAAATTCAAGTAATTGAGGATGCCTCTTTATTGCTTCCTCTTCATTTTGACAAAGAAATGTTATTATAACTTCAGAAACTTCTTAATTTCTTCTAAGTATTTTTCTTTATTAACAGTTAAATTATTGGCGCCATCGCTATTTTTAACTACATATATCGAAGTAATACTTGGACGTACCTTTGCAAGCTCTTTAATGTCTTTTACCGGACAGGCATTGTCATTATCTCCAACTATCAATAAAACTCCGTTCATTTGTGCCCCTTTTGTTTCAAGTGCATATTTAGGTTCGATTTCGTTTTTATTATAACCTAAAGGGATCATCATTTCTATACTGCGTGCTTCTTTAATTCTTTGTTTTGCTAACTCGAGCGTTGAGTACGGCGAGTCGGCAATGACGGTTCCTAAATTTCTGTTTGCGGCTACAGCAATAGAAAGTCCTGCACCAATACCAACTCCGTACAAGTGAATTTTTGGCAAATTGGTACGTTCTTTTTTCAAGTAATCGATAACCGAATTTAAATCTTTTTGAAATTGTGCATAAATGTAAAAATTCTGTTTTATTTCGAAATCACTGCTTTCGCCGTATCCTCTGTAATCATATGTCAATACATGATATCCCAACGATAAAAAAATACTGACTTGCTCCATTAAATCGGCCATATTACCATTGCCATCGTCGCTTAAAACCATAATTTTATAAGATGTCTGACTCGAAGGGAAATACCATGCATTAAGCTTTAATCCGTCAGATGTGTTTATTTTTAATTCTTCGAACGTAAGTCCAAAATCAGAAGGTTTTACTGCATATTGACGAGAAGGTGTTAAAGCGTAACTTATGCTAAATAACGTCATCACTATTACAAAAAAAGTAATTTTCATAACCTATAAATTTTAATTTGAACAAAATTAGCGAATATTAAATTATTATTAAAAACAAAACGAATGTGTTTTTTTAACAACTTATGAACAAAACAGCCATTTTATAAACAAAAGTCTATTTATTTGATTAGAAAAAAGTTAAATTTGCAAAACAAACATCAAAAACCATGATAACAGATATGAAAAAAATATACCTCATAACGTTATTCCTTGTTAGTTATACTTTTCTTTTTTCATCTCCTGCAATACCCGATTCCATTACTATAAAATATAAAGCACTAAAAAACGATTCAAACAGAAGTGAGTATTTATTGAATCAAGCGCAAGCCTTAAAAGGAAACTTTCCGAAGCTTGCATTTGAACTAGCCGAAAAAGCACTTTTCTATGCCGAACAGGCAAATTATTTGCAAGGAATGTGTAAGTCGTACAATTTATTGGGTGCCATTAAATGTAATATTGGCGAATATCTAACAGCAATAGAATATCATGAAAAAGCCTATGAACGAGCAAAATTTTTAAACGACGAAATACTGCTTTCCGAAACATATAATTATATGGGCAATGTTGCATATGCTCAACGTAAATACAGCAAAGCCATTGAATATTATAAAGAATCGTTAAGATATAGCGAGAAATCTAAGTTTAAAACACAATCGCTCAATAATTTATATAAACTCGGTTTGATTTACGAAACCTTAGACAATCTTAATGATGCATATCGCTGCTACAAACGTAGTTTGCTTATTGAAGAGGAATTAAATAATAAAGAAGGAATGTTTTATAGCTTAATGGGCATAGCCTCGGTAAGCATGAAAAAAGAAAATTACTATCAATCATATTTGTTGTACAATAAAGCAAAAAGTATTGCCGAGGAACTGAATATTCTATCATATCAATCGTTGGTGTACTCAAAGTTGGGCGATTTATCAAAAGTACAAAAGAAATATGTTGAAGCATTAAATTATTACACTATAGCTTTAAAAATAGCCGACTCGCTCGAATTTTACAAAGATAAAAGAGATTGTTATTACAATCTTGCTTATACAAACGAAAAATTACAATTTTATAAAGAAGCGTACCAAAATCTTAATCGTTTTATACAAATTAACGATACTCTTTACAACAGCGAGATTAACGAACAAATTTCGCGCATGCAAATGCGGTTCGATTTAAAAACGAAAGAAAAAGAAATTGAATTTATACGCCAAAAAGAAGAGCAACGAACCAGAGAACGTAACTATATGTTTATAGGTGCATTGTTCTTGTTTATTATACTTATACTATTGGCCTTTTTATATATTATTCGCCAAAAAAATGCAAGAAAACTAAAACTTCAGTACGATGAAATCAAAGAAAAACAAGACGAATTGAACTCCGCTATAGAGCAATTGAACATGTTGAACTTAGAATTAAAAAGAACAAACGACCAAATAACCGATAGTTTAATTTATGCTTCATCGCTACAGCAAATGCTTCTTCCATTCGAAACCCAATTCAACGTCCATTTTCCCGATTCGTTTATTTTAAATCAACCAAAAAATATCGTAAGCGGCGATTTTGCTTGGATTTTCGAAACCCCAGAACATTATTATTTTGCAGTAGCCGATTGTACCGGACATGGATTAGCCGGAGCATTGGTTAGCATTAAAGGTTTTAGTCTGTTGAATAATTACATCCATACTCACAATCATGCCTTACCCGGAGAAGTACTTAATTGGCTTCAACGAAGTTGGAATCCCATACGAAAAACAGATAACAATAACGAAGATAGCTTCGAGATTTCTCTTTGTCGCCTCAACAAAGAAACCCTTGTGCTCGATTATGCCACTACTAATCAACGTTTTGTAGTGATTGATTCTGTAGGCAATGGACAAGTATATAGCAATAATATATATTGTATTGGAAGCTCAAGTATTACGAATGATGCAGAAGTTACCTTTCATTGCGATCAGATTTCTATTCAAAAAGGAGATACCATTTATTTATTTACCGATGGCTTCTCGGATCAATTTGGACATGGCAACCAAAAGCTTATGTTTAATGCATTTTTAGAACAACTAAAGTCTTTATCTAAACATCCCATTCAAAAACAAGGTGAGATTTTGAAGGAATTTTTCATAAATTGGAAAGGGAAACAGCAACAAACAGACGATGTATTAGTTATAGGAATAAAAATCTAAAACTATTCTTTAACTTTATTACCTAAATAGTTGAAATACTTGAATAAGATTACTACGTCATTAAGAGTTTTATAATCTTTTGCGTATATAAAGTTCATTTCGTCTGCTTTATTACTATCCATTGTAACGGGCAGAATGCCTCTTTTTATTTTGGGTAACTTAACATGAGCCGGTTGGGCGTATCCAATCCAAGTAAACTGATTAAACAAAACATTAAAAATATTGATAAAAAAATCCTTTTTATTGCGAACGAAAAAGAAGGCAATAGGAAAAAACAGCAATAATAAAACGGCAAAGGAAACGTCGAATAATCGTTTATTTCGTTTGTTAATAGGTTGAGAAATTGCATTGATAAGCACATCAAAAGTAGGTTCTTCGGAATAGGCTATTTTACTCCCAATAATGGCATCGCCAACGATTTTAAAATCGACATGCATATCAGCCAATAATGCCATTTGCTCAATGATGGACTTGGGCGAAACATCTTTTGAACAAAAAACAATTTCATTAATTTTATGAATACGAATAATTTCGGGTAAATCGTTGAGTGTGCCTAATACATCTTGATTTGCTTCGCTTTCGGGACTTACCCAATAACTGTTTTCGTATTTTATGGCAGTGTTTAGCAATTGAAGAGTTCTGTTGTATTCTTCTTTTTTCCCGATGATTAAAACCCGTTTTTGTTTTTCCGGTCCTATGCTAAAAAGTGGAATTCTAATCTTATTCAATAAAAACCGAAACAATGGAAAAAGGATAAAAGCGGAACTGATTCCCAATAGAACAATCGCTCTTGAATACCGTAAATCTTCGCTTAACAAGGCATACATGCTAAGTAAGAGTAGGCTGCCCATGCCTAATCCTTTAAATAAACTCGACCAATTCGGTCGTTTTTCGTATAAACCGGAGAAAAAAAGAGCTCCTACTATTAAAAAAGAATACATCGGCAATACATACCAAATGAATTTTTCGGGGTAAATGCCTTCGCCATGATATTTAATGTTTTCCCAAATTTGAGTTATGGTATAAAGCAACGTATAAAAAAACACAAAATCGAAAACAGGAACGGCGATGCTGATAAAAAATCGTTTTATTAACGACAACAAAGCTCTTAGCCAAATGGCAATGTGTATAAAGGATGACATGAGTTTGCTTTGTTTGGAACGAAAATGTTTTTCGGCAAAAATTGCCATAGCCGAATAAAACATGCGAACATAATTAATGCTTCCTTTTTTGGTACTTTCACCTTTATAATGAATAATGGTGGTTTCGGGGAAATAATAATTTTTATATCCGGCAAGGGTTATTCGATACGATAAATCGACATCTTCGCCATACATAAAAAAGGTTTCGTCTAATAAACCTGCTTTATCAAGCGTCTCTTTACGCAACAACATAAAAGCGCCGGACAAAACATCAACCTCGTTAATGGAGTATTCGTTTAAGTATCCTAAATGGTATCGATTAAAAAGTTTTGACGTAGGGAATAACTTAGATAAGCCACTAATCTTAAAAAAGGCAACTTGGGGAGTAGGAAGGCCACGTTTCGATTCTGGCAGAAAATTTCCTTTACCATCAATCATTCTAACTCCCAAACCACCGGCTTCGGGATGATAATCCATAAAGTGAATCACCTTTTTTAAGGTATCCTGCTCCAGAACGGTGTCCGGATTAAGTAAAAGTATGTATTCTCCTTTGGCTTGCCTAATTGCTTGATTGTTAGCTTTAGAAAAACCGACATTTTGCTCGTTCTCTATGAGCTTCACCCATGGAAATTGTTCTCTAATCAGGTAACACGAACCATCTACCGAGTGATTGTCCACAACAAATACTTCAACAGGGAAGTCCCCATTTTCTATGGACAATTCAACAGAACGAAGGCATTGCGATAAAAAATACTTTACATTATAATTTACTATGACAATAGATAGTTTCAAGCCGAAAAAATATGGGTAAAAATACAGATTTTTGCGGTATTAATAACGACTGCAAAGAATAAATATTTTATACACTTAATAAGTGATTAACGATTTTCCTTTTTTTCAAAGATAAAGTTAGCATACGATTTTTCTAATAAAGTCATCGTATAGGAGTTAATCAACTTAAAGCCATATTTACTAATTATTGTCAGAAAATCTACTTCGTCTTTAATGACGGTTACTGTACCATCAGCATTATTTACACTAATTGTTCCGCCTTTTGTGTTTTCAAAAATTCCTTTTAACGAATGATTAGAGTTTGTCCCTAGGTCAATAGAAAGTTTAGAATCTAAATTATTGGGTTTTACACTGTATGTAACTCTTAAGATACAATATTCGTTTTTTTCTTGAGCAACCAAACTTGTTGCAACAAACAAGAATATAAAAAAAACAACGCTTTTCATTTAGTATAGCAGTTAAAATTTAGCACTTAATCCAAACGCCATTAATGGTCCGCCACCAACACCTAACTCTATATTTGCACCAAAATTTTCTGTAAAGAAGAAACGACCACCAATTCCTGTTCTTAGGGCAAAAGGAACATAATTAAAACTAAAGCTATCATTGCCGTAATCAGGGTCATTTGTTGAATAATTCCAACTTAAACTGCTATATCCTGCTCCTATTTTCCAATAAGCGTCAAATTTGTCGCTTGCGCCAAAATGTAAATTAAAACATGCTAAAGCTCTAAATCTTGGTATAGAAAAATCGTAATTATAAGTAACATTATTTCCGTTGCCATCAACTGTTGCTTCATTCCACTTAACGCTGGTATTGGCATAATTAATATCAAGTCCCATTCCCACTTTATCTGAAACCATATACTCGATTCTACCACCAAGGGGACCCATGCTGCCTACTTTAACATCTACCGAATTAGCATCTGTTAAAGCTGTTTTTGCTGTATTGGTCCATAAGTTTGGCCAACCATAATACACATCTACTAAAGTTGTTCCCTGTTCAACTGCTTGTGAAAACAATGAAACGCTTGAAAACAAAATCAGGCTTAAAACGAAAAGAACATGTAATTTTTTCATATTGTTTATATATTTTTTACAAAGGTACAACTTTTTATAAAAGTACAAAAAAATGCAGCTATTTTATCCAAAGTCAAAAGAATTTTTCGTTATAAGCATTTTGCTTATTTGTCGTATCTTTGCAAAAAAATAGAGTATGGCATACATTTTAAGTAACGCAACCTATATTGATGGGGAGTCATTAAACTTTTCTAAAACCCATATATTGATTGAAGAAGGTGAGCGAGGTAAAATAAAATTTATTTCATCTGTTCCAAGTCAGACTGATGCAGAAATAATCGATTGCACTGGCAAATATGTAACAAAATCATTTGTATGCGGGCATCATCATGCCTACTCTGCCTTATCGCGTGGTATGGGAGCACCAAAAAAATCTCCGGCCAATTTTTTAGAAGTATTGCAATATATTTGGTGGACATTGGACAAAAGTCTTAATAAAGACATGATTGAAATAAGTGCTTATCTAACGGCAATAGCAAGTGCAAAAAGTGGCACTACCTTCGTTATAGACCATCACGCCTCTCCCTTGTCGGTAAAAGGTTCGCTCGAAATTATGGCAAAAGCATTTGAAAAAGTAGGCGTGTCTCATTTGCTATGTTACGAAATATCCGATAGAGATGGTGTAACCATTTCGGATGCCGGGCTTCAAGAAACCGAAAATTATTTAAAAAGAAACGCCGGATTGGTAGGTTTACATGCTTCGTTTACCGTGTCTGACAAAACCATAAAACAAGCTGTTAAATTAGCCGAAAAATATAATTCAGGCATCCATATTCATGTGGCCGAAGATGTTTACGATCAAAATCATTGCTTAAAAAATTATGGCAAGCGCGTAGTAGAGCGATTGAGCGATTTAGGAGTATTACAATTTTCCAAAACCATTTTAGGACATTGCCTGCATATCGATGCAGACGAGAGAACCTTAATACAAAAAAGCAAAGCATGGGTGGTGCAAAATACCGAAAGCAACTTAAACAACAAAGTTGGCTTTTTTAATTCCGAAGGATTAAACAAAAATAAAATTATGCTGGGAACCGATGGCATGCACAGCGACATGTTACGAAGTGCGAAAGCAGCCTTTTATGTTGGGCAAAATTTTGATACAATAGATTATTTAAGCACCTACCAACGCTTTAGAAATGCTCATGTTTATTTACAAGAAAATAGTTTTGCCGGCGATGATGAAAACAATCTGGTTGTGTTGAATTACGATAGTCCTACCGATTTTAACGAAAACAACTTTTTGGGGCATTTTATTTTCGGATGGGAAGCAAAACATATTGAGCATGTTATTAGTAATGGTAAGTTGATAGTAAGAGATAAAAAGATAGTGAATGTAGAAGAAGAAAGTATTCAAAAACAAGGTCAGGAACTATCAAAAATATTGTGGAAAAAAATGCAGTCATTATGATGGAATTCGATTTTCTTACATTTCTTGGCTATTTTGCCTCCGGTGTTATTGCTATCTCCATGACCATGAGCTCCATTGTAAAATTTAGGGTAATTAATTTAATAGGAGCGCTTTCGTTTTCAACTTATGGGTTTTTAATTGGAGCGTTACCGGTAGGGATATTAAATGCTTTTATTGCTTCGGTCGATGTTTATTTTCTTTATACAATCTTTTCACATAAAGACGTTTTTGAAACACTCGAAGTACGAAACGACAATCGCTATCTTATACGCTTTTTAGAGTTTTATAACGACGATATACAGAAGTTTTTTCCTGGTTTTAAATATAAACCGGAGATGAATACATATAGCTTTTTAATATTAAGAAACATGTCTGTTGCCGGCGTTTTTTTAGCACACGCTGCCGAAGAACATGTTCTTTGTGTTGGACTAGATTACGTAACACCACAATATAGAGACTTTAAAAACGGCAAATATATATATAAACGGCTTGTAAATAGATTTATAGGTTTGGGATATAAAAAAGTGATTTCACCGACTTGGAGCAGCGATTACGAGAAATATCTAAAGAAGCTTGGATTCAATAAGACCAATGAAACATTCCTTGAAATACATCTATAATTAGTGGATGACAACAACTTTTTTTACCATTACTTCGTTGCCATTATTAACATTTTAAGGGATAGAAAAGTTTTTAAAACATTAATGACGATCTTCCCAGCGATAAATTTTATCGTTTTTTCGTACGGTGGTTTTAAGTGGAATACTGCATTTTTGGCCTTTTACTGCTTTAACTGCCGGCTTGTCGTCGAGGCGAATTTCATGTACAGGGTATTCCAGCACGCCGGTAGTTGGTCCAATAATTAAAAGTTCTTGTCCTGTTTCGATGGAATGTGTTTCGATTAAAATTTCAGCGACTCCGATTTTTTTAAAATAATTGGTAATTTTACCGATATATACCTTTTGTTTTGTTGCACTACTACCATAGTTTTCGCTCCATTCTCCAAGCTTTTCGCCCAAATAATAACCACTCCAAAAGCCGCGATTATAGACTTGTTTTAATTGTTCCATCCACTCGGCAATACGTTGTTGATTATAGTTTTTGTCGAAATATGCTTCTACTGCTTCGTGATAGCAACGGGTAACGGTTTTAACATATTCGGGAGCTCGAGCACGACCTTCAATTTTAAGCACTGTAACTCCGGCATCGAGAATTTTATCGAGCAAATGGATGGTGCATAAATCCTTAGGCGACATAATGTATTCGTTTTCTATATCGAGTTGATAACCGGTTTCTTTGTCGGTAACGGTGTAGGTTCGTCTGCAGTTTTGCAAACAAGCACCCCTGTTAGCAGAATGGTTGTTTTCGTGAAGGCTTAGATAGCATTTCCCACTGATAGACATGCAAAGTGCTCCATGAACAAATAATTCTATTCTAACTTTTTTGCCGGAAGGGCCACAAATATTTTGCTCATCAATTTGCCGGCAAATAAAAGCAGTTTGTTCTATGCTTAGTTCACGGGCAAGGACCATAACATCGCAAAAAGCAGAAAAAAATTTTACGGCTTCGATATTGCTTATGTTTAGTTGTGTAGAAGCATGAATTTCCATGCCAATGCTTTGTGCATATTGCAAAACAGCTAAATCGGTTGCAATAATGGCATGAATACCCGTTTCTTTAGCTTTATTTACTAAAGCTTTCATCTCGGTCATTTCGTGGTCATAGATCACAGTATTGACCGTTAAATATGCTTTTACTTTATTTTCGTTGCAAATGTTTACAATCGTTTCTAAGTCGTCTATAGAAAAATTGAGTGTTGAAGCTGATCGCATGTTGAGTTTTCCGACACCAAAATAAACCGACTGAGCACCTCCTTGTATCGCTGCCATGAGTGTCTCGTAGGAGCCAACCGGCGACATGATTTCAATATCGTTCTTTGTTTTATTCATAAAAAGATTTAACCTGATTAATGATGGATGAAGTATCTTGCTTTATCATGCAGTTAAAGTGTTTTTTTGGGCATTGATTAAAACCAATTTTACTACAAGGACGGCACGGTAAAGATTTAACCTCGTTGATGGTATAAAGATTTTTATCAGAATAAGGATACATACCAAATTCGGGTACGGTATTTCCCCAAACTGTAACAATCTTTTTGTTAAACGCTGCAGCGATGTGCATCAGACCGGTATCGCCGGTAAGAACAACCTTTGCCTGACGAATGAGCGATGCTGATTGTAGCAGCGAGTATTTTCCGCATGCATTGAAGATATTGCTACGTTTTGCCCATTCGGTTATTTTATTGCCCGTTGCGTTGTCGTTTTGGTCTCCCAAAAGCAAAATGGGCATATCAAGTTGCAAAAGAATGTTTTTTAATAGTTCAAAAGGCATTTGTTTGGTGGTGTGTTTTGCCCCCACAACAAGAGCGAGATAGCCATGATGGAAAGGCTCGGGAAGGGTTTGAAGGTCCACTTCGTCGTTGGGTGAGATAAAAAGTTCCAATCCTTTACCGTCGTTTTTAACATCAAAAATATTAACGGTTTCAAAATAACGGTCAACGATATGAACATCGGGTAAGCGATTTATTTTAAAGTTAACCAAGAGTGCTTTTTTAAAGTTTAATTTAGGAAATGAAAAAGTTAAAATTCCTGTTTTGTTTTTAATGATGTAAGTTCGTAAATTATGATGTAAGTCGATAATATAATCGTACTGCTCTTCTCTTACTTCTTTTATTGTGTTTGATAAACTTTCTTTTAACGTAATTAATTTATCAATATATGGATTATTTGATAGTAGGGGAGCAAAAGCCGGCTTAGTTAAATAATGAACTTCGGCATCTTCTACTTGTGTTTTTAGACAACGAATAATGGGTGTTGTGAGCACTATATCGCCTATGGAACTAAAGCGTATGATTAAATATTTTACTGCCATTATTTTAAAAATGCAAAATTGACGATTTTTTCTAAGAAATACAAGGAGTTATTAAATGTGAAAGGGTGCCTACGAATGTGGCACCCATTTCATTAACCCAAATACAACAAACTATGAAAACAATTGTACGACAAAAGTACAGTGGAAATATTTATTAAAATTATTTTTTTTACCAATCAAACACATTTATAAGTTAACACATTGCAACGGCTGATAAGATTGAAACTATCAGTAATACAATCAATTATAATGGGTTGTTATTGAGCCAGGTTTTTATTTTTAAGCTTAATTCTTCGCTTGCAGGAACTAAGGGTAGGCGGAATTCGTTTTGGATAATGTTTAAATGATGAAGTGCATTTTTAATTCCAACAGGATTGCCTTCTGCAAAAGCCAAACGGCAAAATTCCAATATTTGATAATGCAATTTTTTAGCTTCGGCAAATTGGTTGTTCAGCGAAAGTTTAACCATTTGAGAAAAAGGCTTGGGAATAGCGTTGGCTACGACCGAAATAACTCCTTCGACTCCAATGGAAATAAGAGGTAAGGTGAGACCATCATCGCCCGAAATAACCATAAACGCATGGGGTTTCTTTTCTACTATTTCCATTATCTGGTCGAACGAACCGGAGGCTTCTTTTATGGCAACGATGTTGCTAAAATCGTGAGCTAATTTCAGTGTGGTCTCAGCTGACATATTGATGCCGGTTCTGCCGGGTACATTGTAAAGAATAAGAGGTTTTTTAGAAACGTGTGCAATGGATGCAAAGTGAGCATATAATCCTTTTTGGTTGGGTTTGTTGTAATAAGGTGTGACGGATAAAAAGGCACAAATATCGGGATGGTTATTTTTCTGATTTATTTCATCTGTTACTTTTTGCGTGTCATTACCACCAATGCCGTAAACAATAGGTTTGCGTTGATGATTGGCTTCAATAACTGTTTTTAGTACCAATTCTTTTTCGTCTTTAGTTAGCACGGGATTTTCGGCAGTCGTTCCCATGACGACTAAATAATCAACGCCACCATCTATTACATAATTTACCAGTTTATGGAGCGCTTCTATATCGACCTTTTTATCTTTGTCAAAGGGTGTAACCAATGCCACTCCTGTGCCTTTTAATTGACTCATACGTTAAACGGTTTTAATTATGTTTAAATAATGCTTTATTTGTTCGATAAATGTTTCGCTATTTGCTTCTTCCTCATTTAAGTCTATCATAAAATCATAAAAGCCTATATCTTTATGTTTTAGGCCCAGTTTCATTTTTGCCATTGAAAAAGCATTGATTGCTTCGATATAGTAATTGTTTTTTTGATGCAAGTCTATGAGCATATCAAATTCTGTTCTTATGAATTCTATAATTGCATCGCTTGCAATAGATCCGCTAATAGAGAAATCGTTTTCAGTGAATAGCGTAATACCCGAGTAGGCCGATGGTTGCTCTTGTGCATCGTATGGTTTGGCAAAACCTAATCCTCTGAATTTTATTTTGTTGTCAATAAGGTATTTAGATAAAAATCGGGCTGTTGTATAATTATCTGTATTGGTAGCATCGAATAAAACAGCAATATTTTTGGCCGTTTCCAGATTTGAAAACTGCTTACAGCGTACTATTTTATTTGCTCTTTTTTCAAGTAAACGACTGCCAATTTTTATTTTTATAAATCCCTTAATTGACATTATTTTAAATCTTTTTTAAAACAGCGTTTGCGTTTATGTTGAATGTGTTCGTAACTCTTCCAGTGGTTAATGGCATCGTGATTTGTTTCGAAAATGCCGGTTGTTTCAGAGTATTTAACGCCGTGTTCGAGCATGGTTTTTTGCAGTTCGGTAATGAGAATAGCCGAAACACCTTTGCTTTGGTACGAGGGTTCGATGCCGGTTAGCATTAAATCTACTACCTGAGGGTGTTTTATTGCTTTTAGAATATGAATAAATCCAAAAGGAAAAAGCTTGCCATTGGCTTTTTGAAATGCTTCGGAAAGCGAAGGCAACCCAATAATAAAGGCCACAATTTCTTTATTGTCGTTTTCGATAAGTTTAACAAACTTGGGGTTTAGCAGTTTAAGGTAGCGGTTTACAAAGTAATGGACCATTTCATCGTCAAAGGCAACAACGCTAAAAAGTTCGGCAAAAGCTGCATTTAATACTTTAAATATTTGATTGCCGTAAGGAAGAAGTTCTTTTATTTTGTTAAAGGTAAGTACATTGAGTTTATGACGTTGTTTTATGAGTTCATTCATTTTAAGGGCTTTTTCGGGGATATCGCGAACGGTCAACCTAAACTCAACCCAATCGATTTCTTTGGTGTATCCTAATTGCTCACAAAAATCTTTGTAATAAGGCATATGGTATTCCGAAGCAATAGACGGAAGGTGGTCAAAACCTTCTACCATCATTCCCTGATGGTCCAGATTATTAAAGCCTAATGGGCCCATTACAATGTCCATTCCTTCGTTTTTTAGCCATTGTTCGGCTGTCTGAAACAACAATGCTGCAACTTCGATGTTGTTGACGCATTCAAAGCGACTAAATCGTCCAATATTTTGTTGCATTTTTTTGTTGTAATCAAAGTTTATTATGGCGCCAATTCTTCCTACAACGCTTTGTCCGTCGATGGCTAACCAAAATTTTGCCTTACAATGTTTAAATGCAGGGTTGTATGCCGGCATTAAGCTTTTAATTTCATCTGCAATAATGGGAGGAACCCAATAATTATTGCCTTTATAAACGTTAAAAGGGAATTTTACAAACTTCTTAATATCAGCTTTGCTCGAAACTTCTTGAATTTTTATATCCATACTATAAAATAATCACAAAAATAGTGGAAATAAATGAATGATACAAAAATACACGTTTTCTGATTTTTAATTTAGTAAAAATCAATCTTATTATTGTTTATGTTAAAATTTGATTTACATTTGTATGTGATTTGAATGTTTGCTCTGTAGAAAATATTTTTTCTGATTATATTTTTACTAAGTAAATCGAAGCGATTAGAAATCTTAATACATATTTTTATGAAATATCTTCTTTGTGTCATTTTCTCTGCACATGTGTTCGTTGTTTTTTCGCAACAAGCCATTTTAACTTCGGGTGGAGATGCGAATCAGGGGAGTGGTTCAATAAGTTATTCTGTTAGTCAGATAAACTGTAAAACGCATAGCGGTATTGAAGGCTCTGTTGCAGAAGGCGTTCAACAGCCATATGAGATTTCTGTAATTGATAATTTTGAATCGGAAACCATTCAAATGAATATATCAGTGTTTCCTAACCCTACCGTCCATATTTTAAATTTAAAAATAGAAGATGCAGACTTTTCCGATTTAAATTTTAAGCTCTTTGACTTAAATGGAAATCAAATAAATGGAAAGAAAATAACTTCATCAGATACTCAATTGAATTTTTCAAATTTGGCCTCATCAACTTATTATTTACGGATATATCATGGTGAACGTCAGGTTAAAGCATTTAAAATAATTAAAAATCAATAAATTATGAAAAGAATTATTATCCTTTTGTCTTTTGCCTTTTATCTTTTACCGGCATTCGGACAAAGTCCGAATGGTATGACTTATCAGGCTGTTATAAGAAATAGTAGCGATCAGTTGGTTCCAAACACCACCATTGGAATACAAATAAGTATTTTACAAGGTTCAGTTAGCGGAACGGTTGTATATTCTGAAATACAAACTCCAATGACCAATACAAACGGCTTAATCAGCATTGAAGTTGGAAACGGAAATGGTTTTGATACAATTAATTGTAGCAAAGTCCGATATTAATTAAACAATCAGTAATTCCAATCAGATCTTTGGTTTTGTGATAGATATTTAGTGCTTTTACATTATAAACAAGTGTTTTTTTTATTTCTCCTTTTTGCCCATAAAAAACACCTATACTTAAATAAATATCAGCTAAAAAACCTTCGTTTTTGTACTTTGATGCTTTTAGAATTGCATAATTGAAAAAATATAGAGCAGAATCAGGGTTCTTGTCTTCATAATAAGATGCGATATCTATTGCTGTTCTAGCTTTTACAGAATCATTTTTATTGCTTAATTTTAAAAAAAGACTATCAATAGATACTGCCCAAATGCTATTCCCCAAAAATAGGGTAATGATTGATAAAAAGAAAAAACGTTCTTTCATTTTTTTTTAAACAAAAATAATTCTTTTTTTATTTCCTAAAAAATCAATACGAGATTAATGAAAGGTTATGTTTTTTTAATGAATAATGCATTAACTTTGCAAAAAAAATAATCATGATAACAACAGAAACCATGACCTACAAAGTAAAAGACCTTACACTTGCCGACTGGGGCAGAAAAGAGATAAAATTAGCCGAAACCGAAATGCCGGGTTTAATGTCGCTACGTAAAAAATATGGAAACGAAAAACCCTTAAAAGGTTCAAGAATTACCGGCTCTTTGCACATGACGATACAAACAGCAGTTCTTATCGAAACGTTAGTCGAATTAGGTGCCGATGTACGTTGGGCAAGCTGTAATATTTTTTCAACTCAGGACCATGCAGCGGCAGCTATAGCCAAAGCAGGAATCCCTGTTTTTGCTTGGAAAGGCGAAACATTAGAAGAATATTGGTGGTGCACACTTCAGGCTCTATCTTTTCCCGATGGACAAGGACCCACTTCCATTGTTGATGACGGTGGCGATGCAACCTTACTTATTCATTGGGGATATAAGGCCGAAAACGATCCGTCATTTTTAGATACACCTTCTGCTTCTGATGAAGAAAAAATCATTAAAAATTTATTAAAAGAAACGCTAAAAAACGAACCCGGTAAATGGCATAAAATGGTTCAAAACATAAAAGGAGTTAGCGAAGAAACAACAACCGGAGTGCATCGTTTATATCAAATGTTCGAAAAAAACGAACTTCTTTTTCCCGCAATCAATGTGAACGATTCCGTTACAAAGTCAAAATTCGACAATCTTTACGGTTGCCGCGAATCATTGGCCGATGGCATTAAACGTGCTACCGATATTATGCTGGCAGGTAAGGTTGTTGTGGTTGCCGGCTATGGCGATGTAGGAAAAGGTTCTGCTCGCTCTATGCGTAGTTATGGTGCACGAGTTATTGTTACCGAAATAGACCCTATTTGTGCACTTCAGGCAGCTATGGAAGGATTTGAGGTAACAACCATGGAAGATGCATTAAAAGAAGGAAATATCTTTGTTACTACAACCGGAAATTGCGATGTTATTACCATTGACCACATGTTGAAAATGAAAAATGAATCGATTGTATGTAATATTGGACACTTCGATAACGAAATTCAGGTAAATCAACTTGAAAATTATCCCGGAATTAAAAAGGTAAACATAAAACCTCAAGTCGATCAATATTTCTTCCCCGATGGGCACTCCATTATTCTGTTAGCCGAAGGACGTTTGGTAAACTTAGGTTGTGCTACCGGACATCCTTCATTTGTAATGAGCAATTCGTTTACAAATCAAACCTTAGCTCAAATCGATTTTTACAAAAATAAATATCAGGTTGGCGTATATCGCTTGCCCAAACATCTTGATGAAGAAGTTGCACGTTTGCATTTGGAACACATCGGTGTAAAACTCACCAAACTTACCGAAAAACAGGCAAAATATATTGGTGTTCCTGTTGAAGGTCCTTATAAAGCTGACCACTACAGATATTAATCTTTAATACTCGTTTATTTATCGATAAAAGGGCTGTGCGAAAGTGCAGCCTTTTTTGATTTGCTCATCAGAAATTTTAAAAAAATGAAAAATATCAGCTAATCTATTAAAATATGATTTAACTTTGTATCCTTTTTAATAAAAATACCATGGAAGAAATTTTTTCAAAAATTAATGCTTTAGCTGAAAAATACAGCCATTACACAGCAAATAATCTTAGCAAACTGGTTAAAATAAAATCAACCAGCATGAACGAAAAAGAAGTTCAACTTGAGCTCAAGCGTCAAATGGAAGAAGCCGGTTTCGATGAAGTTCGTATTGATGGTCTGGGAAATGTAATTGGTCGCATTGGCAATGGGAAAAAAATCATTGCAATAGACGGACATATGGATACCGTTGACGTTGGAAATTTAGATAATTGGGATTTTGATCCGTTTTCGGGCGAAATAAAAGATGGTTACGTACATGGTCGAGGAACAGTTGACCAAGAAGGAGGACCGGCTGCTGCTGTTACTTCCGGAAGAATATTAAAAGAGCTTGGATTCGATAAAGACCTTACTTTTTATGTTGTGGGAAGTGTAATGGAAGAAGACTGCGATGGTTTATGCTGGAAATATTTGGTTGAAGAAGAAAAGCTTCGTCCCGACTTTGTTATTTCTACCGAACCCACCAACTTAAATATTTATCGCGGTCATCGTGGCAGAATGGAAATCGTTGTAAAATTCAAAGGTCTTTCCTGTCATGGCAGCGCACCCGAACGCGGAAAAAATGCTATTTATATGGCTGCAAAAGCTGCTTTAGAAATAGAAAAACTGAACGAGCGTTTGGCATATGACCCTTTTTTGGGGAAAGGAACTGTTACCATTTCCGAAATAAAATCGGGTAGTCCGTCCCTTTGTGCTGTTGCCGATTATGCACAATTTCACCTCGATCGCCGATTAACATGGGGCGAAACAAAAGAATCAGCTGTTAAGGAAATTGAGGAAATTGTAAAAGATATGGATGCCACTGTCGAAGTTTTATATTACGAAGAAACAGCCTATACCGGACTACGCTACGGAATGGAAAAATACTACCCAACGTGGAAAATAGAAGAAAATCATCCTATCGTTCAAGCCGGAGTGAAAGCATTTGAGGCATTGTTCCACAAAAAACCCTTAGTCGATAAATGGACTTTTTCGACCAATGGAGTTACCATTAATGGTTACTATGGAATTCCGCTGATTGGCTTTGGACCCGGGAACGAAGTGCTTGCACATGCCCCCAACGAAAAGGTTCCGATTAGCGATTTAGTTGCTGCATCTGCATTCTATGCTGCTTTTGCATATGTAATTTAATAAGTAGTCAGGATATAAGGAGTAAGAAGTCAGAATATTTAAAAATTGTATTTTGAAAACATACGAAACGGATACGGATAATAAGATTTTGAAGCGAGAGCCCTCGAAAAGTTTTCAGGATTTGTTAGCATGGCAAAAAGCTCATAAACTGGTATTATTAATTTATGAATACAGCGATAAATTTCCTCAGAAAGAAATATATGGATTAACTTCGCAATTCAGAAGGGCTGCTATTTCAATTCCTGCCAATATAGCCGAAGGATATAAAAAGAAAAGCAAAGCAGATAAATCGAGGCTTATGAATATTGCACAGGGCTCGCTTGAAGAATGCCATTATTATTTAATTCTTATAATAAAGCAATTCAAAATTCTTCTGACTCCTGATATCTGACTGCTGATTTCTATATGAAACAAAATAATTAACTTTACATAATAAGAATAATTCAATTTAATAAATATTTATGAATCCATTTGAACAATATTTAAATGAACTCAAAGGCTTAAAAAGCCAGCTTTACGGTAAAGATTTCCTGTTGACATGGGATAAAACCGAAGACGAATTAAGACAAACCTTTTTGGTTGCCGAATCATTGAAATATTTAAGGGATAACAACATCTCTGCTAAAATATTTGATTCGGGACTTGCCATTTCCAATTTTCGCGATAATTCTACCCGTACACGTTTTTCGTTTGCATCGGCTTGTAATCTCCTGGGTTTAGAAGTGCAGGATCTTGACGAGAGCAAATCGCAAATCGCGCATGGCGAAACGGTTCGCGAAACCGCCAATATGATTTCGTTCCTTTCCGATGTTATAGGCATTCGCGATGATATGTTTCTTGGTGCCGGTCATACTTATATGCTCGAAGTAGGCGAGGCCTTAGACGATGGTTATAAAAACGGAGTGCTTCCTTCGCGTCCTTCTATCGTTAATTTACAGTGTGATATTGATCACCCGACTCAAAGCATGGCCGATTTATTACATCTTAAAAATGTTTATGGTTCGCTCGAAAACTTAAAAGGGAAAAAAATTGCCATGACATGGGCATATTCGCCCAGTTATGGGAAACCACTTTCTGTCCCTCAGGGCATTATCGGTTTGATGACGCGTTTTGGAATGGAAGTAGAATTAGCCTATCCCGAAGGATACGACTTAATTCCCGATGTTATTGAACTGGCAAAGAAAAATGCAGCAGCCAGTGGCGGAAAATTTACCGTTTCAAATAGCATGGAAGACGCATTCAGAAATGCCGATATTGTTTATCCTAAGAGTTGGGCACCGTACAATGTTATGGAGCGAAGAACCCAATTATTGCAAAAAGGCGATAAAGATGGCTTAAAGGAACTCGAAAAAGAAGCTCTTGCCAACAATGCAAAATACAAAAACTGGGAATGTACCGAAGATAAGATGAAACTTACTAAAGGCGGAAAAGCATTATATATGCATTGTCTTCCTGCCGACATTACCGATGTTTCGTGTTCTGCCGGTGAGGTAGCGGCTTCGGTTTTTGAACGTTATCGCATAGACACATACAAAGAAGCAGGATTTAAGCCTTATATCATAGCAGCGATGATTTTAAACAGTAAATACAACCATGCTGCCGAAATTTTACAAAAACTATACGATTTAAAACGCCCAAGGTTTTTATAGTAGAACAAAACATAAAAGAGGCTGTCGCAAAAGGCAGCCTTTTTTTATTTGCCTTATCGCACTTCGCAGGCATATGCTCTTTTCTTATACTCCACGATACGTTGATTCACTTCGCAATGACTGTAAACAGCAAATATTTGTATTGTAATGAAAGTAATCGGAATACAGATGTTTAAAAATTTTACAAAAAAAATCATGATTTGTGAAATTTGTTTTATATTTGCTTATGGAAATAAAGCGCAACTTTATA
>DAOOWN010000020.1:0-33797 GCA_035371305.1 Bacteroidales bacterium | reverse complement strand
CATTCATCAAATTGTTAACAACTATTAAACTTTCAGTTTTTTTCTTTCAATAAAGAGTGTAACCTTTGCGGTTTTATTTTTTATCACGTAAATCATACAAAAATGTCATTAAAAAATTACAGAAACATTGGTATAGCAGCACATATAGATGCCGGAAAGACCACCGTAACCGAACGTATATTATTTTACACCGGCGTAACACGCAAAACGGGCGAAGTTCACGACGGACAAGCTACGATGGATTTCATGAAACAAGAACAAGAAAGAGGTATTACCATTGCTTCGGCTGCCATTTCCTGCCAATGGAAAGATTTTCACATCAATATAATAGACACACCGGGTCATATTGATTTCACAGTGGAGGTAGAACGCTCGTTGAGAGTCATTGATGGTATGATTGCCGTTTTTTGTGCCATTGCGGGTGTTGAACCGCAAACCGAAACAGTTTGGAACCAAGCCGATCGATATAAAGTCCCTCGCATTGCTTTTGTCAATAAAATGGATAGAAGCGGAGCCGATTATTTTGAGGTCATCAACATGATGAACCAATACCTCGATGCCAATGCTCATGCCTTTCAAATACCCATCGGCGAAGAAGAAAATTTTAACGGAATAATTGATATTATTGAAAAAAAAGCATATTCTTTTAACGAAAACGGTTACACCGAAATAGCCATTCCGGAAAATTACATTGAGCAAAGCAAAACATATCGCACAAAATTAACCGAAGCACTTGCCGATTTTAGCGATGAGGTAATGGAATTATATTTGGAAGGGAAAGAAATTTCAGCACAAATTTTAAAAAATGCTGCCCGCGATGCTTCACTAAAATTGTTAATTACACCCGTTTTTTGCGGGGCTGCATATAAAAACAAAGGAATACAGCAATTATTGGATGCCGTTGTTGATTATCTCCCCTCACCGGTCGATGTTGGTGCCATTGTAGGTAATGATGTAAATGATGCTGAAAAATCGATACGCAGAAGCCCTTCCATAAAAGAGCCTTTTGCTGCTCTTGCTTTTAAAATCATCAACGATCCGTATGTAGGTCAGCAAACATTTGTCAGAATATACTCCGGTCAAATAAAAAGCGGAATGGCAATTTATAATTCCACCAAAGGAAAATCGGAACGGGTCGGTCGAATACTCAGAATACATGCCAAAGATAGAATTGATATTACCGAAGCTGGACCAGGGGACATTGTAGCTTTAATTGGCATGAAATTAACAAAAACAGGCGACACACTTTGTGATGAAAACATGCCTATTATTCTCGAGAACATTCATATTACCCCACCCGTAATTGAATTAAAAATTAGTCCTGCAGTTAGAAAAGAACAAGAAAAACTCGGCGAAGCATTGAGGAAACTTTCAAACGAAGATCCCTCTTTTACCGTAAGGTTTGACGAAGAAACCGGCGAAACCATTATTGCAGGTATGGGAGAATTGCATTTAGAAATCATTATTGACCGATTGAAACACGAATTTAAATTGGATGTTGTAGTTGCAGAACCTTCTGTTGCATTTAGAGAAACGATTACATCCATTCAAGAAATGGAATATAAACTATCTAAGCAAACAGGCGGTAAAGGACAATTTGCACATATGTTTATTCGTATCGAACCCAATATTGGCAAAGGCTATGAATTTGTCGATTTAATAAAAGGCGGAAGAATACCGGACGAATTTGTTACTTCTATTAATAAAGGTATTCAAAAAACAATTTCAGAAGGCGTACTAGCGAACTTCCCGGTTGTAGATGTTAAAGTTATTTTGATTGATGGTTCGTTCCACCCTGTTGATTCATCTGATATGGCTTTTAGAACCTGTGCTTCTATTTGCTTCAAAAAAGCTTTTATGAAAGCTCACCCTATTTTATTAGAACCCATGATGAAGCTCGAAATCAATACTCCCGACGAATACATTGGCGATGTTGTAGGTAATCTGAACAGACGAAGAGGTACTATTGAATCCATGAGAAGATACCGGAAAGGTTCGCAAAAATTAAACGGCATTGTTCCGTTGATGGAGATGTTTGGATATGCATCACAACTAAGAAATATTACCAGCGGACGAGCCAATTATTCAATGGAGTTTTTAAAATACTCACCCGTCAGCAACACTATTCAAGAAGCAGCATTGAAAAAAATTTCTGAAAAAAGGAAAGAAGAGAGTTTAGATTAACGAAACTCGTTTTTCTTTTTTAATTGATAATATAGTGATTTTACCGTAAAGGCTATTTTTTTTACTATATTTGCTTCATTATGGACTTTAAAGAAATTTTAAAGCAATATTGGGGCTATTCTGCTTTTCGCGAACTACAGGAAGATATTATTCGTTCTGTATATCAAGGCAAAGACACGTTGGGACTTTTACCAACAGGAGGTGGCAAGTCCATTACGTTTCAGGTTCCGGCTCTTGCAAAACCGGGCTTATGTCTGGTTATTTCGCCACTAATTGCCCTAATGAAAGATCAGGTTGAAAACTTGCGAAAAAAAGGGATAAAAGCTACGCTCATTGTCTCGGGCATGTCATTTCATGAAATCATGATTAACCTCGACAACGCATGCTTCGACAAAGAAATGAAATTTCTGTACGTCTCACCCGAACGTCTTCAAACACCCCTTTTCAGAGAGCGGTTAAGCACTATGAAAATCAATTTGATTGCTGTTGACGAAGCTCACTGTATTTCACAATGGGGGTATGATTTCAGACCGGCATACTTAAATATTGCCGAAATAAGAGAATATTTAAGAGGTGTCCCGGTTCTGGCACTAACAGCAACAGCAACTCCCGATGTGGTGGACGATATTCAAGAAAAATTGAAATTTAAACAAAAAAATGTATTTCAAAAATCGTTTGAACGCAAAAACCTCACATACAGCGTTAAACAAACCGACACAAAAATCAACGATTTTATTGAATTATGCAAGAAAAATCAAGGTACCGCTGTAGTATATGTTCGCAACAGGCGAAAAACGGTTGAAATGGCAAACCTGCTGATTAAAAATGGTATTTCTGCCGATTTCTACCATGCCGGCCTTTCGATGAGTGAACGAAGTCGCAAACAAGATAATTGGAAAAACAACCAAACACGAATAATGGTATCTACCAATGCTTTTGGGATGGGAATTGACAAACCCGATGTTCGATTTGTAATTCATTTAGACCTTCCCGATTCGCTCGAAGCATATTTTCAGGAAGCCGGAAGAGCCGGTCGCGACGAGTTGGAAGCAAAAGCAATTTTATTAGTAGAATCGGCCGACAGAGACCAATTGATAAAAAATTTTGAAGCAGCATTTCCTCCGTTGGAAATGGTTAAAAATGTTTACCATGCACTTGGGAATTATCTGAAAATACCTATTGGTAGTGGTCAAGGAATAGACAGTCTTTTTAGCTTAGAAGATTTTAGTAAGCTTTATAAATTCAATCCCATGGTTGCATACAACGCTCTAAAACTACTTGACATGGACGAATATATTAGTCTTTCTGAAGATGTAGATCATCCTTCGCGAATAATTTTCAAAACCAATAGAGAAGATTTATACAACTTTCAAATTCAGCACCCAAAAGACGACCCGTTTATTAAGCTTTTACTAAGAACATACAGCGGTTTATTTACAGAATATGTAAGAATTGACGAAGCCAGTATAGCCAAACGCACCAATTTACCTGTAGAAAAAATCATAGAATGGCTTCGTTTGCTTCATAAATACGATATTATCGATTATAACGAACAAAAAAAAGGAGCCGTCATTACCTACATTACTCCCCGTTTAGACTCTAATAATATTGTTTTAAGTAAAGAAGTTTATTCTATCAGAAAAAAAAGAATGCAACACAGAATAGAGCAGGTTATTAATTACGCATTCAGCAACAACAAGTGCAGGAGCCAACTGTTACTTATGTATTTTGGTGATAAAAATCCGTATCGTTGCGGAAAGTGCGATGTTTGCCTTCAACGAAACGAACTCAATATTTCTGCGTACGAATTTGATTTAATAGTAGAAGAATTGAAGAATAAAATTTCAGAAAACACCTTAGCATTCGAAGACATCATTGAAAACACTGCTTTTCCGAAAGAAAAAACAACAAAAGTATTCCAATGGCTCTTAGATAATGGTAAAATCACTCAAACCAAAACATTGGGCTATCGCTGGGTAAAAAAAGCTAAAGAAGAGTAGGCATTACTTCTGAACGAATATCTTTTTTACAAAGAAGTCTGTTGATGTAGCTATTTTAAGAAAATAAACTCCATTTGATGTAATATCATTTACATTTATATAAAATGGAAACTGTTCGGTTGATGTATTAAGAATTATTTTATTATCTGAACTATATAATTCTATATTAGCATGTTGACTTTGCTTTACACCATCAATTTTCAATACATCTCTTACCGGATTGGGGTAAACCATAAAATTATTTTTATCAGAATAAATAGGCTCAACGGCAATAGCAAAACTTTCAAGGCTGTCTAAAATCCAATTTCTAGGGTCGAAATGTATGGAGTCAATCTTAAGGCCATTCGTCTGAATTGTAAAGGTTTGTATATTTTGCGAAGGAGTTAATTTAATTGTTTCAACTTGCTGCTGTTTAAATAACTCAAAAGGCAATGGTATGGTAAAAAGATTATTATCGGCAGAGCTTCCGCGTTGTTCAATTTGGATGCTTAAATCGCCCCAACCGATTTGTGTACTATCCTGAAACCAACGTATATTGTATATAGGATAGCCTTTCCCATAGTAATATTGATCAAACAATGCATGAAAATCTTTGCCGGTTATGGCTTCAAAAAGATTTCGAACATCAGCACCCGTTAAAACGCTATCGGCATAGATATTTTGCAATTGTTTTAAACCATAAAAGAAAATAGAATCATCATCGCATAAATACCGAATCATATGAATCAAAGCAGCGCCTTTTTTATAACTCAAATTTCCGTTAAAAATTCTATTTTCATCCCAAGCAATTTCAAACGGGACATAAATAGAGCCTTCAGGCTCAATTCTCCCCCTAAACTGAAAGTGCCTCATTGTAATATCGGCCGTCTGCTGATCGAAATAATTCTGTAAAATAACATACTCACCATACGAAGCAAAACCTTCATTAATCCAGATATCTTGCCAATTAGCGCATGTTATATGATCTCCAAACCACATATGAGCCATTTCATGAGCTACCAGCCAATGGATAAAATAGCCCAACGATGTCATCGTTTGATGCTCCATTCCACCGCCTAATGGCACTTGACAATGCCCATATTTCTCGTCTGCAAATGGATACATACCGAATTTATCGCTGTATATTCTTAAGAAATCGGCTGTACGTTCAATATCTGCTTTATTATCCAACAAACATTGCGGATCTTTATAAATGTAATTCATGACAAACAAACTATCGCTTAATCCGGGAATATGAACATTGAAATTGTATTCGGCATACTTCCCAACAGCTATCGAAAGCAAATAATAAACAATAGGATGGCGTTCCTTCCATTCATAACGCACTTTACCATTCAAAAGAGGAACTATTGCCGTCAGCTTTCCCTCAGAACCTGCCTTACAAGTACTGTCAACCGTAATAAAAATCCACGCAGAATCCAATCGGTCGGTAAGATCTTGTTTGCACGGCAACCATTCTTTTAAATGAAAAGACTCCGACAACGTCCACGTTATGTATTGATTGTAATCAGAAGAATATGTATTGGTAAGTCCTCTGTATTCTCCACCAGATGTAGCATTGCCATGATACGAAATTGAAACATCAAACAACGAATAGGGCTGAATAGTTGAATTAGGATATAAAATTAGTGTATCGTTGCTGTAATAAAATGTACACGAAGAATTATCAACAGAAACACTATCAATGGTAAAAGTAGGTGCAAATTCAAAATAAATTTGCCCGATGGGGCTATCCTTTGCTTTCAATTGATATTTCACAGTATTGGTAATAATTCGGTTAGAGTCATTCGCCTGAATATCAATGTAAATAAATCGTTGGTCGTAATTATTGTGCAAAGCTTTGGTTAATGGAGCAAATGGTCTGCTAAAAGAAGTCGAATGCCTGATTTTTACCTCTTCACACGTTTGCGAAAAAGTAAAAATTGAAATAAGAACGAAACTTAAAAAAAATATTAGCCTATACATGTTTTTGTTTTTAAAACATAAAGATATTCATAAAAAATCATTTTTAAAATGAAAACTGGATCCGAAAAATTATTATCAATTCAAAAATTGCATTATTTTTGCATAAATCTTAGAAAAAAAATCATGCGAAGAAACATTTTATTTTTCTCGTTAGCAGCAACTATCTTTTTTTTAACATTCATCTTTCATAGTTGCGAAAAAGATCCGGTAAAAGGATGGACATTTTACAAACAATCACCTCCACCATTACAAATTACAAAATTAACTTCTGTAGTGAAAAATTGTGTTCCTCCCTACCCCGTAACTTTTTATCAAGAAACCATCAATTTACTTGGCACAGTTACATACACCTGGGATTTTGGAGATGGTTCAACCTCACACGAACAAAACCCTACACATATTTATCCTACTCCGGGCACTTATAAAGTAAAACTTATAGTAACAAATGAAATCAGCTCTGATACAGCAGAGATAAGTATGCCCGAATTAGAACAAGCATCCATTCCGGTAACAGCAGGATTTTCTTATCAACATTACAACAATAACAACTTTGCTCCCAATAAGGTTATTTTCAGTAATTCTTCCAGCGGAGCAAATATTTTTGCTTGGGATTTTGGTGATGGTTCACAATCAAACGACGATGACCCCTATCATATTTTTCAAAATCCGGGAACTTATACCGTAAAACTTAGAGGTACCTGTACCGATGGTTCATACAACGAAGTTACTCAACAAATTTTCGTAAGTCCTAAACCTCAACGTGTTTTCATCGATTCTATCAATTTAATGCTACCCAAAAGCTATAGAAATACTAGTTTGTTTATTGACATGTACCACAACAATACATATATCGGACGAACAGTAGTTAAAAGCCCAAGCAGTTTCCCATTCAAATTTAAACGTCCAAACGATTTTGTTGACGGTTATTTTTTTGATAATGTACAATTCACAAACAACGAAGTATTTAAATTTTTGATTTCAAAAAGCAACGGAAGCGACCCTCCTAGTTTGATTTATGAACTCGATTTAGCTTCTATCGACATTCAAAACAGATTTTATCCGCGCGTTTATTATGGTTTAGAACATATTCCACATATTGATGATGTGTTTATTGATTTATATATTAATTATTAATCCACTTTGTTATGAAAAAAATCAGCTTGATTATATTATTGTTTGCCACCCAATTTTCAGTCGCTCAATTTGACATCAATTATCTCGACCATACCGGTTCTTTACATCTTAGTGGCGGCACATTAACTCCATCAGAAGAGTTGAGTAACACTGACGAAAATATAGGATTGTTTGCTAAAAAAGGTTACCAATTTGGTTTTGACTTTAATTATATAATAAAATATGGTCTTGGAGTTGGATTTAACTTAGAGATAGACCGACTTAATTTCGACAAAGACAAATTCTTAGAATATGCCGGCACCAACGATGCACAATTCAAAGGACGCTATGCCTCAACCAAATTTGGACTTAATATCTTGGCAAATGTACCTATCGTAGTTGACAAAGGGGATTTTGCCATCAACTTATTTGGAGAATTTAATGCCGGTTTAAGAGGTTTCAACATTCCATCTATAGACTTATATTACAACGAATTGCAAAACAAATACACCGAAGTATCGTATCGTAGCAGAGCCAATACAATGGGCTATCTTGGATATACCGGCGGAATACAGTTGCTTTTTGCCGATGTTTTTGGTGTTCGTGCTTCTTATTCGGTTACCTTACCCAGCAGACATACCGTAAAGTATTCTGTACGTATGACCGATGCTTTTGGTAACGTAGAAGAAGCTGAAAATTACTTAAACAATTATCTCGACCTTACCGGTCTCCAATTTGGTGTTTTCTTCGCATTTGGCAAATAAGTTAAAAACCGCGTTGACGTTTCGCCTCAAACGTCATAATAGCCAGAGCATTTGAAACATTTAACGAATCAATTGTTCCCAACATTGGAATTTTAACTATATAATCGGCATTTTCATTATTTAATGGAACCAAAAAGTCTTACATAATTTAACAGAAAAATTTATTTCAAAAATTTTTATATTTTGCTGTTTTATTTAAGCAATATTTATTATTTTTGCATAAATAATTAAGCAAATGGAAAATCTTAAAATTAAATCGAATCAACTTATAACCACAGTTTCTACTAAATTTGTGAGATATCTTTATGAGCAAATTGATTGGAGATGGAAATTAAACGGCATAATTGGAGCAAGAGGAACCGGAAAAACCACACTTTTATTGCAACAATTAAAAAAAAATCATGGTACTTCTTTCGAAGCAATATATATTTCGCTTGATGATTTATATTTTACGGCACATTCGTTACTTGAATTTGTTGAACAATTCAGAAACAAAGGTGGACGTTACCTCTACATTGACGAAGTTCATAAATATAAAAACTGGGCTATTGAAATTAAAAATATTTACGATACATACCCGAACATTAATATTGTTTTTACAGGCTCATCTATCATTGATATATTAAAACAAAACGTAGATCTCAGTAGAAGAGCTGTTATCTATTATTTACATGGACTATCATTTAGGGAATATCTTTCATTTTTAGGAATAGGAGAAATTAAAGCCATTGCATTATCTGATATTTTAAAAAACCATACCACAATAGCTTCAGAAATAATCGCAAAATTAAACCCATTGCAATATTTTGTCGATTATTTAAAATGGGGATATTATCCGTTTTTTATTGAGAATAAAAAACTTTACTTCAGAAGATTGGAGCAAACCTTAAATCAAATAATTGAAAGCGATTTAAATTTTATTGAAGGATATGATACTAAAAACACTCAAAAAATCAAACAACTTCTTTATATCCTATCTACAAATGTACCATTCAAACCCAATATTGTAAAACTAAGTGAAAAAACAGGAATTCATCGGAACACGTTGGTTTCGTATATTCATTACCTTGAAAAAGCCCAAATAATTAATGCTGTTTATCCGGCAGGAATTAGCATCAGTATATTGCAAAAACCCGAAAAAATTTACCTAAACAATACCAATTTATCTTATCTGCTTGCTGAAGAAACTCCCAACCAAGGAAATTTAAGAGAAACATTTTTTTTAAATCAAGTTAAATCTATTTACAAAGTTAAAATACCTAAATCCGGTGATTTCGTATTAAATGAAAATTTTATTTTTGAAATTGGGGGTAAAAAAAAGACATCTGCACAAATTATTAATGAAAAAAATGCATTCGTTATTTCAGATAATATTTTAATAGGAGCTTACAATAAAATACCTCTATGGCTTTTCGGTTTTTTATATTAACATACTAAAGTTTTATACTTTAAAATTATTTATTTAGAAAATGAATAAGTTACCGTAAAAATAAATCTAAAAACATTAAAAACCGCGTTGACGTTTCGCCTCAAACGTCATGATAGCCACAGCATTTGAAACATTTAACGAATCAATTGTTCCCAACATTGGAATTTTAACTATATAATCGGCATTTTCAATCCATTCGTCAGATAACCCATCGGCCTCTGTTCCAAAAACAATGGCGGTTGGCTGTGTATAATCATATAAATGATAATAATCTGCATTTTGTAAGGCAGCTGCATAAGTTTTTATATTATTATGTTTAAGCCAAGCTATTGCATCAGAAGTATTTGCTATAGCAACGGGAACTGAGAAAATACAACCTATGCTTGATCGAACTACATTAGGGTTATATAAATCAATAACAGGGTTGCAAACAATAACTCCATCAACCTTGGCTGCATCGGCAGTACGCAAAATGGCTCCTAAATTTCCCGGTTTTTCAACAGATTCTACAATTATAAACAACGGATTATCCGTTATATTTAAATCTAACAAACCATGTTCTTTCCAGTTAAATACAGCAATAATACCTTCAGTATCTTCTCTGTATGAAATTTTTGAAAACAGTTTTGATTCTACTTGAAAACAAATATTATTGTTTGCAGTTACTTCAAAAGGTAAAGCATTATGCTTTTTAAAATAATCTTGGCTTATAAAAATTAAATGCGGAATGTAACCACTTTTTATTGCAATGGAGATTTCGCGATTTCCTTCAGCAATAAATAATTTATGTTTTTTTCTTCCTTTCGATTGATAAAGCTCATTTAAGAGTTTAATCTTAGGATTTTGCTGGCTACTTATAAACTCAAATTCCATATTTATAAAAAAAGCTGCCCAAAGGCAGCCTTTCTTGGCTTTTTATTTTATTAATAGAACAATATTCTATTATCTTTAATATTAGCTAATTTTTTAAGAGCTTCAAAAGCTTGATAATCAACACGTGTTTGAATATCGTAAGCCATTTGCATTTGTGTTTGTTTCGGATCAATAGCAGATTGAGATGTTCTATTGGTAACCGTAATCATAAACACACCGTTATTCCCCTTAATAGGAGCAGATAATTGAGCTTTGGGTAATGTAGCAGATGCCGATATTACTTTAGGTTCAATTCCAACACCGGGCAAGCTAAATGAAGCAAATGTAATGGCTGAAGCATCCATAACAGGAGTATTCATTTTGCCGGCAATAGCCTGAAGATTTCCTAAGCTTTTATTGTTTTTAAATTCTTGGATAAATTTTTCGGCTTTCTTCTCTTTTTTTACTAATGTTGTAAGTTGTTCTTTAATCTGTTCGATAGGAGCATAGCCTTTTTCGCGCACTTCGGTTAATACAGCAACAACAAATTTATCGGGAAATTCAAATGGTTGCGACACATCTCCTTTTTTCGATTTATATGCCCAACGAATTATTTCGCGTGCGTTGTCGAAACCTGCAATGGTTCTATCGGTTGTTTTTAAACCATTTGCCACTCTTTTAACTAAACCTTCTTTAGTGATGGCATTATTAAACTTATCCACCGTGTTGTTTACACCGGCAAACTGATAGGCCTGATTTTGAACAGCTTGATAAGTAGCAGAACTCGGTTCAATTCTCCATTGTACAGAAGCAACTTCAGCTTTTTTCACATCTTTCGATTTTTCTAATACCTGGATAATATGAAAACCATACTGCGTTTCGGCAATAACATATTCTCCTTTTTTTGCTTCAAAAGCTGCTTTTTCAAATGGTTTTACCATCATATTTTGCTTAAACCACTTAACATCTCCGCTGTCGTTTGCCGAACCTTTGTCGTCTGAATATTGTTTAGCTAAAGCTGGGAAGTTACCTCCTTTTTCTAATACTTTCTTTAAGCTATCAGCTAATGCTTTTGCTTGTTCTTTTGTACGCTTTTCATTAGGTGAAATCAATATATGGCGAGCATGAACAGAATCGGGTAAGTTTTTAAAACTAACCAATTTTGTTACTAAATAATTTTCGCCGTCAATATAAGGACCATATATAAATCCGGGTTGTTGTGCAAAGATAATGCTGTCAATAACCGGAGATAATTCACCTTTTGCATAGTAACTTTCTGAATAAGGCACATCAGAGTTTTGATTTACAAATTCTTCTACATTTTCAGCAGTATTAAAGCGTTCTCTTATGTCTTGCATTTTTTGTTCCAATGCTTTCATGTCGGCAGGCGAAGGTTTTACTTCGTAAACTAAGTAATCAATATCCCTCGACTCTTCTTGTTCAAACAGATATTGATGTTCATCGTAATATTTTTTTATTTCATCATCGGTAACAGTTAGTGACGAGTCTGAAATTTCTGAATAACGTTTAACAACCATTTGAATGTCGTTTTGGATAGCTGATTCTTCGGCCATTTGCTTAGCTTCCACATTTGTAATGTACATTCCTTTTTTTACGGCAGTATAATATTTTTTCAATAGTTTTTGATGTTCGAGTTCTTTTTCAAATGCTACCCAACTAATACGTGCATTACCTGAAGGATCTTTGTCCATATTGGCTATAAATTGACGAACCAAATTCGGATCGAACATTCCGGTTTGCTGATTTTTAAATATGGGAATTTGTAAAATCTGCGGGTCGATGTTGGAACCGACAATCATATCTTGCAATTCGTCTGCATGAACAGAAATACCTAAATCGGGTAAATTATTAGCTAAAACATAGTTGGTTGTAATAATATCCCATGCTTGTTCTCTGATTTGCTGACTAATATTTTCATCGGGAACCGTTTCCTGATTGGTATTTCTAAGATAATTTTCGGTAAGTTCATTCACTAAACTTTCGTATTCCTTAATAGATACCGATTTTCCATTAATTTCTGCAACTTCGTCGCTGGGACCTGAATTAAAAAGTTTGTTTGAATAAATCAGGTCGTTTAAAATAAAAGCTAATAGTGATAAACCGATAATAACTGCTACAAGCACTCCTGCTCGATTTCTGATTGTTTGTAATGTTGCCATTTTTCCTTACGTTTAGTTCAATTTTTTAAAGGCACGAATTTATAAAAAATCTATGATATCAAAGCATATTATTTGAAAAAATTAATCAACTCTCTTTAAATCTATCAAAACAACTGCTCAATCGTTGTATTTTCCTATTGATTCACTTTTAACATAACCAATTCAATTTTTGTATTGGTTACTTTGATAATTTTAATGGTAAAAGGATCTATTTTAATCGTTTCGTTGGGTTTTGGAATGCTATTGTGGTGAAACAATATAAAACCGGCAAGAGTTTCGTATTCATCCGACTCCGGAATATTGAGATTATATTTTTGGTTTAAACTATCAATTTCCAAACGACCGGATAAAATATATTCATTTTCTTTTATTTTTTTGTCAATAAAATCTTCGGTATCATGTTCATCGTTAATTTCGCCGAAAATTTCTTCCAACACATCTTCAATGGTAACAATTCCAGAAGTTCCACCAAATTCGTCCACCACTAGGGCAATGCTTTTTTTCTTTTGAATAAACTCGCTTAAAAGTTTATTGGCTGTCAGGGTTTCGGGAACAATAATTATTTCGCGAATTATTTGTTTCAATTCGGTAGGGTTCGAGAAAATATCTCCAATATGAACATACCCTACAATATTATCCATATTATCTTTATACACCAGAAGCTTTGAATACCCTGTTTCAATAAACTTGTCTTTAATTTGTTGAATGGGAGCATTCATCTCAATAGCAGCTATTTCCGTTCTGGGCACAATACATTCTTTTAATTTAACTTTATCGAATGTTAATGCATTGTGAAAGATTTTCAATTCATAATCCAAATCTTCTTGTTTTTCTTCATTTGTCATAGAATTATGAACCATTTGATACAAATCGTATTTACTAAATACTAGTTCAGAGCTCGCATTTTTTGTTTTACCATAAATGAGTCTAATAAATATATCTGATAAACTGATAAAAAACCAAGTTATCGGATAAAATAAATAAAATAGAATAACAGAAGGAAGTGAAAAAACATATAACAATGAGTTTGCTCTTAGCATAAAAATACTTTTAGGAATAAACTCACCGAAAAATAAAATAAATATGGTAGAAATAAATGAAGTTATAATTAAAATTAAGATTGTATTCTGTGTAAAAGAACTAAGTTGATAATTTAAAATATCGGAAGAAAATATACCATAAATAACTAAAACTAAATTATTAGCTATAAGCAATGTAGCTATAAATTTTTTTGGATTAGCGTAAATGGGGTTTAGAATATTGGCATACCATTTATCTTGCTTTTTGTCGATCTCTAAACGAAGTTTATCGGTAGTAATAAAGGCTATTTCGAGCCCCGAAAAAATGGCAGACAAAAGCAATAAAACGATAATTAGAAGGTAGTTCATATTTTATGAATTTATTTTTTTCCGCACGGTTCGTCTCAATGAAAACATAAAAAAACTTATGGCAGCAATAATAAAAAGCGGATAGGTTTGATTGAATGGTTTTCGGCTTGTTTCAAAAACAGCAAGTATAAGCGTGGCAAAAGCTATAACCAACCACATACGTTCCAGAATTAAGCTTCTTTTATTCGTCTTTGACATTTACAGTTCCCTCGGTATTTAAGACTTTCCACTTTGTCATGCTTTCGTCTGCTTCGAAACCATTTTTGCCAATGAGTAGTCCGTCTTGTGTTATTATTTTGCAGAATTTATTACTATAAACTTTTTTTGTTGCTTCGTTCCAGTATAACAACTCGGTGTATAACGTATCTCCTTTATAGTTGCGAGCAACAACATTGTTTTTCACTTCCCAACGTTTTTTACTTTCGTAGTGTTTTGCATATTTAGCCGAAATCATACTTTCAACTTCAGGGTAATTAGTAAACGTTTCAACAACGATTCCTTCGGGAAATATGGTAAAAGAATCTTTGTTTGTAATGATATATTGCACCAATTTTGCTTTTGCTCTTACAATTATTTTACCGGAATCGCTTCGGGTTAAGTAGAAATTCTTGGACGACAATACCGGAATTGTATCCGATGAAACAATAGAATTGACGGTCTCTATGCTGTTTGAACAAGAATAAAAAAAAGCAATCAGCACAAAAGCAGGTATGTAAAAAATAACTTTCAAAAACGCCGTTTTATTTATTTGACAAAAATAGAGATTTTTAACGAATCATTCAGAAACATCTTGTAGTATTTTTTGCAAGAGCCCTTGTTTTCTATTTTGTTTTTTTAAATCACTTTCTACAAATGTAATCCCTTTAACGGCATAAACTCTGTTAATCAGTCGTTCGTCTATATCGTAAAATTCCTTCGATGTGCATATCCACGATGTGTTTTTGTCAAAATAAAGATTACAAAGTTGATTTCCATTTCGGCTGTCCAATATGCAAATGTTACCCTGAAAATCGATAAGCAACGTCTTTTTTAAAATGGAATCGTTTAAAATAAATTGAGTATTAAAAAAGTTGTTCGGTTTTGACCACAAAATGCTATCATTGTTGTTTATAGAAAAAATACTGTCTTTCGATTTTAATATACATTGATTACCATTTAGAAATGAAGAAAGCTCAGTAGCATGTGTATATTCTTTTGAATTGAAGGCTACTTTAGTTTTAGACGAGAAATTATCAGCATTGAACGAAAGAATATCATCATTATCATTTAAATATATATTTTTCTGTAATTCCAGTTTGCCAAGAGCCTTATATAAATACACATACACTTGATTATCTATTGATTTAATAAATAATCGTTTTGAATTACTATTGTAATAAATTTTTAAAATATCATATGGAGAAACTTGAAAGGCATCCAATTTTTTGTTGATTTGCACATCCCAAATTTCAATTTTACCGTTATTAAAGCCTAAAAACAACAAATTTGATTCTAAGAAAATGGAAGTGATATATTTATCGTTAAAAATCAACGATTGTACAACAGATTTTTGCTCCAAATCATAAAGAAAGAATTTTGACTGTGAAGTTGTCGTTCCATTGTTTTCGTTAAATGTAAAATACGGCTCATAAAACAACGCTATTTTCCCTTTGGATAAGAATATTTGTTTGACGAAAGTATTGAAACTATCGGGTATGTAGCAAGTTTGCATTTTTAATAAATCAAAAAGTTTCGTTTTTCCATTTTTAAGCCCCATTACAACCGTTTTATTATCAGTAGAATACGAAACAGCAAAAAGGTCATCGTGAATTGAGGCATAAATGCCCATTACTTCTTTTAAGTTAAAATCAAAATCGTATTTCTTAAATTGTCCGAAATTGTTTAAAAGATGAATACGCGTAATGTCGTTATTTATTTCGCCATAAACGATATAACCGGTATCAATAACCGTACTTAATATTTCTTCGCCGGAATTTCTATAAACATGCAATTCACCATTTTCGCCCGACCCCACACCAATCATTTTATTGGTTCGAGACACAAACAAAGCATATGGTTTTGCAGGGTTTTTAATGGTGGTTTCTTCAATTAATTTTCCTGTATCCCAAACACGAACCATAAAATTTTCGGACGAAGCTGAAATAAGTTTTGAACTATCGGGACTCAAAATCAGATTATTCAAATCGTCCGTATATGTGCAAAGCGGGAAAAATGTATTTGACGACAAATCATACATTTGCACATTGCCTCTTTGTAAAACAGAGTTGGTGCAATTGCTTAGCTTTTTAAAACCGAAATAATACATATCCGGTTCTTTAGCTTTTATTATTTTAATGGCAATGTATGGAGCAGTAGAAATTGACTTTTTTACTGAAAAATCGGGAAGGTTATACCATGTAATCTTACCATCGATGGTGCTTACAGCCAGTTCATTTTTGCTATCATACCAGTTGATGCATTCAATCGATGCGCCCAACTTTATTTTCTGTTGAATGTTCCCGCTTAAAACATTCCAAACAAAGATATTACCTTCTTTATCGGCGCTAAACAACAATGTATTTCCCTTGTTAACAGCTATGTCTTTTATCTCACAGGTATGCCCGATAAAAGTTTTAAGAATATTGCCACTTGAAAAATACCATAATTTAATAGACATATCATTTGAAGAAGTATAAACATAGCGTCTGTCTGAGCTGAATATAAAATGATTAATGTACGAACTATGTTTAATAGGTAAGGATAATTGAACTTCCTGAGCATTTGATATGCTTAGATTGATAAAGAAAATAATATAACAAAATAGTCGTTTCATATTTTTCCGGAATATAGAATAAAAATGGTTGGTTTTTTCTCGGCTAACCATCTATTTTTATGCCAATCAGCAATCGTTTGTGTTTTTATTAACTCATCAGGTTGAGTTAAATTTGAAGCTATGCACAATAAAGTATGTGGCTGAGCTAATTCGAGTATTTGGTCAAATAAAGATTGGTTGCGATAAGGTGTTTCAATAAAAATCTGACTAAGCTGTTCGCTTGCTGATTGACGTTCTAAGATTTTTATTTTACTTTTCAAATCCTGACCTTTTGCCGGTAAATAACCATTAAACTTGAATTGCTGAGCCGGCAATCCCGATGCCATAAGTGCCATCATAATGCTCGAAGGCCCAATCATTGGAACTACTTTTATATTTTGTTTATGTGCTTCCAGCACGATAGGATAGCCAGGGTCTGCCACTGCCGGGCATCCGGCTTCTGACATCATACATACGTTAAACCCGTTTTTAAGCGGCAATAAAAAATCTTGTAAATTATTTTTAGTACTATGTTCATTAAATTCTAAAAATGCTGAGTCATCAATTGGAAAATCGGATATAATTTTTCGCAAAAAACGGCGGGATGTTTTCACTTCTTCAACAATAAAAAAACGACATTCAGACAATACATGGATAAAGTACTTATCGGAAAAAATCGATTCTACAACATCGCCCATTGGGGTTGGAACTAAAAACAATGTACCGCTTGTTGACATTTAAAATATTTTATTAAAGACAAAAATAGGTAAAATGGTTCAATACAAAATATTTTTCACTATTTTTTAAAAATATCCAGCGCATTTAACGGCCTTATATTTTCGTACCATTTAAAATAATCTAACTTAAATTCATTGGCATTAATCTGATTTAAAGGGAAAAGTGTAGCATTGGGTTGTTTAAAAAATACAATCTTTTTTACTTCGTTGTTTTCAATAAAAATCGTCAAGTCGCTACTTTCTGCTTTATTTGCCCCAATAATTTCATTATTATCTTTTGGATAATAGATGGTTTGTCCATTTCCTTTTACATCTACTTTGTATAATTTATTGTTTTTAAAATACCCGGTCATTGTTTTCCCTTTTATTTGATTGAATAGCGTAGAATCCTCGTGAGAAATTATAAATGCTATTTCGTTCAAATAAATTCGATGAATAGAATCGTTTCTAAAAAAAATCTTTATTTGCTTAGCTGTAAGTTGGTGTTGCTCGCTCCATAAAATTGGGACCTTGAACATTTCCATTACCGAATCACGTACCGAATAAACAAGTGAATCGCACGAGCCCTGTAAATCGTTTTTAAACATTTTAACGTGATAATAAGCTTTCAAGTATTTCAGGCTGTCAATAGTAGTCAGATAAAATAATGTATCGGCGTGCAAATACATGGTATCTACGCTATCTTGAACAGCAACAAATAATGCGCTATCGGTCATAAATGCCTTATCAGGATTTTCATAATAACGACCGTAATTCCCACTAATGGTAAGTTGATTCGTGCTATCTATTAACGACACATTTTTTGTTGCAATACCATATTGTTTTCCTCTATCATAAAAAAGGCTATCTCCTTTAAGCAATTTCTTTTTACTCCACAAATAAGCATTTTTGCTAAACCTGCTAATATCTTTCTTTGTGTCATACCAACCGTTTTCGCAGTAAATTAAATTAGTGTCGCTTATAATTTTTGAAGGACCATAAAATGTGGATATTCCACTCTGAATATTGTATCGCAAGGAGTCGCTGTACATTTTGTATTTTGGATTGGTTAGAATAACGTCTCTAACGGCCACAAAATCGCGGAGTTGTGCGAAATAATAGCCCCACTTACTTACCAAAACACTTTCGTTGCTCACAATTTTACCGTAATTAAAATAATAGGCCACGCTGGTATTTCTGTCGTAATTTAATGAATCGCAGTATAATGTAGCTCTCTTATGTATCAATGTTACATCTTTTCTAACTTTTGCCGTTTTTTGGTTTCCACTATAACTAATGTATTTACCATGCAAATGAATTGTATCGCTAAAATTGATATTGACTTCTCCATACATTTGCACATCGTTTTGTTCGGTATTATAAAATGCGCTATCGCAGGTTAGAATGGCATTTTCGTGTTTCAATGTAACGTTTCCCACCATTCTTCTGACGTTTTTCCCATATCGAGCCTCATCATAATCAATCATATCGGCATTAATCAGCTCAATTTTCTTTACATTTTGAGATTTGACAAACAATGGAATGATAAAAACAATTAAAATAATATACTTCATAAAGTTATTTTAACAACTCATCAATAAGCATATCATTGGTTATTCCTTCTGCTTCGGCTTGGTAATTTCGAATGATGCGATGTCGCAATACCGGATGTGCTACAGCTTTTATGTCTTCTATATCGGGGCTGTATTTCCCATTCAACAAAGCATGAGTTTTAGCGCCAATAATTAGATATTGTGAAGCTCGGGGACCACTTCCCCATGTTATATACTTAGATGCCAATGGATGAGTATTTTCTCTGTTCGGGCGTGTTGTGGATGCAAGGTTAACTGCATATTTTAAAACAGTAGGATTAACAGGAACTTTATTGATTAGATTCTGAAAATAAATAATATCTTGTGATGACAAAATTTGAGATACGTTCGATTCTTTTATACCGGTAGTTTGTTCTACAATGGTTATTTCTTCCTGAAAACTAGGATAATCGAGCAAAATATTGAACATAAAACGGTCGAGCTGTGCTTCGGGTAGTGGATAAGTTCCTTCTTGTTCGATGGGATTTTGAGTTGCCAGTACAAAAAAAGGTTCTTCTAATTGAAATTGCTTACCGGCTGCCGTAACTGTTTTTTCTTGCATAGCTTCTAACAATGCCGATTGCGTTTTTGGAGGAGTTCTATTGATTTCGTCTGCCAATAGGAAATTACAAAATATTGGACCCTGAATAAATTTAAACTTTCGGCTATCGTCTAAAATTTCGCTTCCTACAATATCCGAAGGCATTAAATCGGGTGTAAACTGTATTCTATTGTATTTTAATCCCAACGCTTTGGCAATGGTGGTTACTAACAACGTTTTTGCTAAGCCCGGAACTCCTATCAACAAACAATGTCCCTTAGAAAACAATGCTGTAATAACCTCATCTATAACCTGGTCTTGACCAATAATAATTTTTTGTATTTCTTTTTTTAATTTTTGATGTGTTTCCTGAAGTTGCTTTACGGCTTGTATATCATCTGATACTTGAATCATAAGTTAAAATTTTAAAAGGTTGAATTCACATTTTTTAAAGTCATCGTCAATTGTAAAATAGGTCGTTTTCATTTTTTTCAGTATCCAATTTTTAATGGCTTCTTGCTTTTTGTGCTCTTGGGTTAATTGTTGAAGATAATTATAATCGTCTGAAAGGTTTGCTTTATGGGCTTTGTATCGGGCTTTTAATTTTATGATTTTAAAGCCTTTCTTCCCTTGTTCGTTGCTAAAATCGAAAGGCTGACTTACTTGACCAACTTTTAATTTATCTATTTGTCGTGCTGTTGCAGGGTCAATCTGCTCAAGGTCAAATCTGGTGGTGTTGGTAACCGGATTAACAGCCATACCTTCATTAAAAGATGTATTTTTATCCATACTATATTGAACAGCCGCTTTTGAAAAAGTTATGGAATCGGAAATTATTTTCTGATATACAGTTTGAGCATTGTTTTTGGCTTTTTGTAATTCCTCGTAGTTGCTTTTTACGGTAATTAAAATATGGCGAGCATTGATTTGTTCTCCTCTTCGCTCGATGAGTTGAATGATATGAAAGCCATATTCTGTTTCGATAATCGGCGAAACTTCACCTTCCTTAAGTTTAAATGCTGCACCCGAAAACTCAGGAACCATATCGGCTCTGCTAAAAAAGCCTAGTTCGCCTCCCCTTAATGCACTACCGGGATCTTCGCTATACAAAACAGCCAATGTAGAAAAATTTTCGCCTTTTAATATTCGTTCTCTAATGCCATTTAGTTTTTCTTTGGCTTCAATTTTTTCTTTTTCGCTTATAAGCGGATAAAAAACGATTTGCTGATATTCTACCTGCTCATTAATGGTGGGAATACTATCGGCTGGAAGGCTTTTATAAAAATTTCGGACATCGGTTGGAGTTACTTTAATATTTCCGGTTATTTTATCTTGCATTTTTTCGGCTAACATTTGTTTACGCAACGATTTTCTTAAATCGGCTTTAATATCAATGATCGATTTATTGAAGTATTCTTCTAATTTTTTCTCGCTTCCGATTTGATTTATAAAATAACGTAAACGACGTTCCATCTCTGACTCTACTTCTTTTTCTCCTACAGTAACACTGTCAATTTCTGCCTGATGTAATAAAAAGTTTTGATAAATCAGCTCTTCTAATATATTACATTTAAGATCAATGCCATCATATTTGCTTTTGTCAGGAGTTTGATGATATTGATTTTCGATATCACTCAGCAATATGGCATTATTGCCAACAACTGCTACCACTTTGTCAACTACGGGCTTTTGAGCTATTCCGGTGAAATAAACAAATAGAGATATACAGATAACAACTAATTTCTTCATGATTAATAATTTAGATCGCTTTTAGTACAATTTTATAAGATTTATAAGAATTTGTTCATTGATTTTTTTAAATACTCTAACCAAAGAGACCATGATTTGCTCATTATCAAAATGTTAAAAAAATACGGATATAAAGAAGATTTTTTTCTCATGTCTTTCTTACATAGAGTTTGTTTAAACTACTTTTAAGCGACAAAGTTAGAAAAAAAATAACAACTCATCAATTCCATTTCTAACATATTTAAGTTAGAAGTACTAATTAAAGTTAAAGACTGAAGAGCTGAATTTATTTTGCAGCGAGAAAATATTTTTATTTTTTCATTTCAACTATTAAAATTTGTTTATTTTTTATTAACTTTAAGGCTTCATTTTATGGACTAATTTTTTATACATGAGCTCATTAAATTCAAAAACCAAATCATTGATAGTAAACACATTGAATGAAAAGTCGATGGTAAAAAAATTGGTTTTTGAAGCCTATAACGAAAGCTTTGAATTATTAAAACAAGCACTTTCTTTGTTAGTTAAAGAGCTAAACGATGAATTAAACGATTCATCACGCGAAAATTCTATTGAATTTCAATACGGAAATTCATACCTCGAACTTTATTTCGGTACAGAAGTCATCGTTTTTAGTTTTCAAAATACAATTTTTGAAATTGACAAAGGGCACTCCATATGGTCCCATTCGTATATTCAGGACCACCCGCTTAATTCACATGTTGGTATTATACATGTGTATAACTTCTTACGCGATTCATACAAAAACAATCAAAATGAAGATTTGGGTTATTTAATAGCTCGTATTTTCATAAACCAGGAAAAACATTATTTTGCAGAGGGAAAGAGACAATTAGGCTTTTTATACAACGACTTCTCGACGAACATCATTTCGGTTGATGACTTTAAAAAAATTATACAATCGGCTATTTTATATTGCCTTGATTTTAACATGCTCGTACCACCATACGAAGATGTAAGCATAATAAGTGTTGAGCAAATGAAAATGATAATAAATAAAGCAAAATTCCAATCTGCAAAGCGAATGGGATTTCAATTTTATAAAAATGATACAAGTGTTTAAAATTAGAGATATGAAAAGGATTAAACTTATTTTTGGTTTAGGAATAATTTCGACGTTGTTTTTTTATTCATGCGATAATTCTATTAAAACAGAAAACCAAGTAAACGAAGATAGCGTTTCGACTACTAAAAAACTTACGGTTAAAGAGAGATTAAGCCAATATGCTTCATTTACATTAACAACAGACCTAAGTCAATTTAACGCTAATGAAAAAGAAATGCTAAGCTATTTAATCGATGCATGTCAAAGCATTGACGAAATTTTTTGGTTGCAAACGTATGGAAATAAAGATACACTTTTCTCAAAACTAAAAACCGCCGAAGAAAAGCAATACTGTTCTATAAACTATGGACCTTGGGACCGATTAAATGATAACGAGCCCTTTATAGAAGGAGTTGGGAAAAAACCTATTGGTGCGGGGTTTTATCCAAGTGATATTAAATATTTCCCGTTCATTGACATGAAATTTGAAGACAAACTCAGCATGTACACTATCATCAAAAGAGCAGAGGACGGCTCTTTATACACCCAACCATACCACGAAGCATACAAAGATTTATTAACTAAAGCTGCAAATTCACTAAAAAAAGCAGCCGAAAAATCACCCGATAAAGCATTTTCTAATTACTTGATAAAAAGAGCCGAAAGCTTACTGAACGATGATTACTATTCGAGCGATAAAATATGGATCGACCTCAATTCTAAATACGATATTGTAATAGGCCCTTATGAATCGGAAGAAGACAGATTTATTAACACAAAAACTTCATACGAAGCTTATCTGCTTATAAAAGATATAGAATGGAGCAAAAAATTTGAAACGTATTCAAAACATTTGCCTGAAATCAAAAACAGCTTTGCCATTCCCAATGATTATAAAAATCAGATTGTTTTAGCTAACACCAATATTGGGGTTTACGATGCAATATACTATGCAGGTTGGCCCAATGCCGGTCCAAAACAAATTTCGACCAACAGACCCAAAGATGGCAGAATTTTAATGGAAAAAGGCAGTCGTAAATTACAATTTAAAAATAGCATGAAAGCTAAATTTGATAAAATTATGCAAACGATTGCCAATATTCTTATTAACGAAGAACAGCGTAAAAATGTAAAATTTGAAAGCTTTTTTATTAACAATGTAACGTATGAAATTGCTGATGCCATTATGGTTAAAACGACCGTTAATGGTAAAGGACCCGTAAAAGATGCACTTAAAGATTATTTCCCAACCATCAATTCTTTAAAAGCCGATATACTTAATATGTATATTTTAACTGAATTACAGAATAAGCACATCATTGAAGATGCCACTTTAGAAGACAATTATGTTATTTTCGTTGCAAATGTTTTAAGATCAGTTCGTTTTGGAGCTGCCTTTGCACAAGGTTCTTCCAATTTAGTTGCATTCAACATGCTTTATAAAATGAAAGCATTTGAACGCGATGAAGCAACAGGAACATACAAAATCAATTTTGAAAAAATGAAAGAAATGATTAAAAAGATTTCTAAAGATATTTTAACTGTTTTAGCCGAAGGAGATTATTCTACTGCAAAATCGTGGATTGAAATATATGGAAGCATGTCGCCTGAACTTCAAAAAGATATTCAAAAAATAGACAAAGCAGGTATTCCGGTTGACATTAATTTTGAGCAAGGCAAAAAAGTTCTAGGATTAAATTAATTATTAAACATATGAAATATATTGTTCTTTCCTTTACTGCAATAGTAATGCTTATGGCATCGTGTTCAAAAAAAGAAAACCTATCAAATATGAATAACACCTATTACGGAAGTTATTTCATAATGAATAACGAGAATAAAATGGTCGAAAATGATTTAAAAGTTATCATTCAAAACGATAGCATTCAACTCATCGAAAATGACTCCTTACTTATTAAAAAGTCATATAAAATAAAAAACGAAAAAGATAGTATTGAATTACAAATCAACGACAATAATGATTTTAAAATTTATTTCATTGAAAATCAAAACACGTTATTGCTCAAAGGCTACCAACAAAACGACATTATTCTATACACTTATCCCGAATTAATGAAAAACAAAGTAGCAGAATATGCTGTAGTTAAATTAACTGCTAATATTCAACATTTAAGCGATAAAGATAAAGCATTGCTCAGCAAACTTTTTGAAATTGCTCCCATCATGGATGAATTATATTGGGAACAGGTTTGCCCTAAAAAAGATAGTTTATTACAAACAATAACCGATGAAAATGCCAAACGTTTTTTTATTATTAATTACGGACCTTACGAACATTTAAGAAACAATAAGCCATTCATTTCCGGTGTGCCCCCTCTTTCCGAGAAAATGACCTTCTATCCTTCTGATATGACCGTTGAAGAATTTGAAAAATGGAACCATCCTGATAAAACAAATTGGTACACAATTATTCGCAGAAACGAAAAAGGTGAACTTATTAGCATTCCATATTCTGAATTTTACAACGACAAACTTTCTAAGGCAGCCCAATTATTAGATGAAGCAGCAACGTTGGGAGAAAATAAATCGTTCTCTAATTATTTAATAGAAAAAGCAAAATCATTCAGAAATAATCAATACTTTAATAGCGATATGGCATGGATGGACATGAAAGATAATATGATTGATTTTGTAGTTGGCCCGACAGAAAGTTACAACGATGGTTTGTTTGGCTATAAAACATCGTTTGAATCGTTTATTTTGATTAAAGACATCGATTGGAGCAAAAAATTAGAACGATTTGTTGCCTTATTACCCAAAATTCAAGAAAATTTACCGGTTGATGCAGCTTACAAAGCTGAAAAACCTGCAAAAAATAATGACTTAGGTGTATATGAAGCCGTTTACTATGCTGGCGACTGCAACGCAGGAAGTAAAACCATTGCTATTAATCTACCTAACGATAAAAAGGTTAATGAATTAAAAGGTAGTCGCAAACTTCAGTTGAAAAATATAATGAAAGCCAAATTCGACAACATTTTAAAGCCCATTGCTCAAGAAGTTATTGACGAAAGCCAACTTGCAAATATTAACTTTGATGCATTTTTTGAAAATGTAATGTTTCACGAAGTTGCTCACGGTTTAGGAATTAGCAAAACCATTAAAGACCATAAATTGGTTACCGATGTATTAAAAGACACCCACACTTCGCTCGAAGAAGCCAAAGCTGATATCGTAGGATTAAATATTGTAACTTGGTTATACGATAATAAACATATTACTGAGCACTCATTATTAGATAATTACGTGACTTTTTTAGCAGGAATTTTCCGCTCTGTTAGGTTTGGAGCTTCAAGCGCTCATGGAAAAGCAAATATGATAGAATTTAATTATCTAAACGAAAAAGGAGCCTTTACATACAACGAAAAAACTGGAAAATACACCATTCAATTCGATAAAATGCGTGAAGCTGTTTCGGGATTAGCTAATTTAATCCTTACTACTCAAGGAAATGGAGACTATGATGGAGCAAAAGATATTTTGAAAAACATGGCCGTAATAAAACCACAACTTCAACAAAATCTTACCAAAATAGCTAAAGCAGGCATTCCTAGAGATATTGTTTTTGAACAAGGTAAAAACCTTTTGGGTTTATAATAAAAAAACAATACACTCGTTTTGCATCATAAAGATTTTAAAATGAAGTTTTTATTCGTTATCTATTTTCTCTTATTATCACTCTTTTCTTTTTCTCAACCTTTTATTTTAAAAGGGAAAATATCAAACAGTAGCTTACAAGCACTCGAAAATGTCAATATTATTATAAAAGAGAGCCCAAATGTCGGTACGACAACTGATATAAAAGGAAATTTCGAATTAAAATTTAAGGATGCAGGTAAATACACCCTCATTATTAGCCATTTAGAATACAAAGACACTACTATCATCGTTGCAATACCAGCAAATTCAACATTAAAGCTCATCTTAAACGATAAAATTGAAAGCCTTCCTTTGTTCACCGTTACTGCAAAACAAAACAAAGAAACTAACATAGAAAAACTTGACCCTAAACTAGTAAATATCATACCGGATGCTTCGGGAGGAATTGAAGCTACATTAAAAGCCATGCCTGGAGTGAGCAAAACAAACGAACTAAGTTCACAATACTCGGTAAGAGGAGGGAATTTTGACGAAAACATTGTATATGTAAATCAAATAGAAGTATTTAGACCAACACTAATAAGAAGTGGTCAACAAGAAGGCTTAAGCTTTGTAAATCCGGATATGGTTTCGAGCCTATATTTTTCGGCCGGTGGTTTCGATGCTAAATATGGAGATAAGATGGCATCCGTATTAGACATCCAATATAAAAAACCAATAAAGAACACAGCACATTTAACAGCTAGCATGTTAGGGACATCCCTTACCGTTGAAAACAGCAGCAAAAATCATCGCTTTACTCATATTAGTGGATTTAGGTATAAAACATCGCAATATTTATTAAATTCATTAGATACCAAAGGAGACTATAAACCCCGTTTCTTCGATTATCAAACCTATTTAACCTACGATTTGAATGAAAAAAATGAAATAAGTTTTTTAGGAAATATTGCTCAAAACAACTATCGTTTTATCCCTCAAACGCGTGAAACATCATTTGGAACCATTGACGAAGCATTAAAATTAAAAATTTATTTTGATGGGCAAGAAAATGATAAGTACACAACATCGATGGGAGCTTTTTCATTAAATTCCCGCCCCAGCGAACAACTCAAGCTTACCTATACCATTTCGGCATACCATACTAACGAACAAGAAAATTACGACATTTTAGGACAATATTTTTTAAATGAATTAGACAAACAATTGGGCTCTAATTCTATGGGCGATAGCCTTATGAACATTGGCGTTGGCACATTTTTAAACCATGCCCGAAATAGCCTTAGTTCATCTGTTATAGCTATACAACATAGCGGAACAATTAATTTCGATGGAAAGAAAAACATACAATGGGGATTGAATGCACAATATGAAGAGACAAAAGATAAGCTTCACGAATGGGTAATGATAGACTCTGCCGGCTATTCTATACCCTATAACGATTCTGTCGTTGGCATATACTCGCTCATTTATGGAAAAAACAAGCTTTCACAAGAACGTTTTTCGGCTTTTGCTCAATACTCCAATACAATAGAAATAGACAGTTCTTCAATTCAATATACCATCGGTACTAGAACTACGTATATAAGTTATTCAAACCAACTGCTTATAAGTCCACGTGCATCTTTTTATTACAATCCCGGGTGGAAGAAAAAAATCAGCTTTAAATTTGCAACCGGCTACTATTATCAACCACCAACATACAAAGAAATACGTTTACCAAGCGGAGTGCTAAACTACAACATGATTGCACAACAAAGTATTCACTTTGTTGTGGGCAGCGACTATAACTTTACTGCATGGAATAGACCTTTTAGATACATTAGTGAATTGTTTTACAAACGATATAGTCATCTTATTCCATATCAAATAGATAATGTACGAATTCAATATCTCGGCGACAATAACGCTGTTGGATATGCTGTTGGCATAGACATGAAAATAAACGGTGAATTTGTTCCGGGTGTTGAATCTTGGGCAAGTGTTTCTCTCCTAAAGACCAAAGAAGATTTGACCAACGATTTTTATTACAAAACAATAGACGGCAAACTTGAGCGGGTTGAACCGGGTTATATTCCCCGTCCCACCGATCAACTAGTAAATATCGGATTATTTTTTCAAGATTACCTACCCATGGACCCCACTTATACCATGCAACTCAGCCTATTATTCGGAAGCGGACTCCCCTTTGGCCCTCCAAAATCAGAACGCTATCAAGCAATATATAGGATGCCACCTTATAGGCGAGTGGATATAGGATTTGCAAAAATCTTAAAATCACCGGAACAGGAAGTTCATTACGGACTTCTTAAGTATTTTGATAAACTCTGGATAGGATTAGAAATATTTAATCTGCTCGATATCGACAATACTGTTTCATATCAATGGGTTAGCGACATTCGAGGACACGAATACGCTGTTCCAAATTACTTATCTTCACGAAGATTAAATATAAAATTAATTGCTACTTTTTAAATCATAATTTATGGAATCAACAAACAAAACTCCCATTTCAAAACTTGGTGAATTTAAACTTATTGAACATTTAACTCAAGCTACCGCAATACATCATGCCGAAACGACAAAAGGGATTGGCGACGATGCTGCCGTTATCGAAAGTAAAACAGGCCATAAATTACTAGTTACCACCGATTTACTTGTAGAGGGCATTCATTTCAATTTAGTATATACGCCGCTCAAACATTTAGGCTATAAAGCGGTTGCCGTTAATCTGTCAGATATTGCTGCAATGAACGGAACTCCTAAACATATAACGGTTTCCATCGCTATTTCATCAAAATTTTCGGTTGAATCGCTTGAGCAACTTTACGAAGGCATACATGCTGCATGCAACGAATTTAAAGTCGATTTGATTGGTGGCGACACCACCAGCAGTCTAACAGGTTTATTTATCTCTATTACTGCCATTGGAGAAGCAAAACAAGAAGACATCGTTTACAGAAATGGTGCAAAAGAAAATGAATTAATATGCGTTAGCGGTAATTTGGGTGCATCTTACCTCGGGCTTCAACTTCTTGAAAGAGAATACAAAATGTTTTTAGACAACCCTTCTGTTCAACCTGATTTTAGTGGAAAAGACTATTTATTACAGCGACAACTAAAACCCGAACCACGTTTAGATGTGATTCAACAACTCAAAGAAATCGGCATTAAGCCAAGTTCGATGATTGACATTTCGGATGGTTTAAGCTCTGAACTAAACCATATTTGCAAAAATTCTAATATAGGCGCAAAAATTTATGCACATAAAATACCCATCGATGCTGTAACTGCTATTACAGCAGAAGAATTTAATATGGCACCGGAAACAGCAGCTTTACATGGCGGAGAAGATTATGAATTGCTTTTTACTGTACCGGTTGAACACCTTAATAAATTATTAACCATCCCAACTATTAGTATTATTGGTAAAACAACCGATGTAGACGAAGGCATACATCTTGTTTTGCAAGGTGGAAGCGAAGTTAATTTGGAATCGAAAGGATGGAACTCCTTTGAAGAATAACAAAATCAATTTTTCTAAAAACAATTAAAAAAATAATCTAATTATGACATTTAAGTATTGAAAAGATTAAAATATTATTTTACCTTTGCTAAGAAAATTAATTTTATGCGTTCAGTAGTCGATAAACTTATAAATACCGGCCATGCATCAAAAGAGGAAATTGCATTATTGCTTCAATGTAAGGAAAATGAACGAACCTATCTTTTAGAAAAGTCGAAAGAAATAAAAGAAAAGTATATTGGCAATAAGGTATTCTTTAGAGGTCTCATTGAATTCTCTAATGTTTGTGCCAAAAACTGTTACTATTGCGGCATTCGCAGGGACAACAAAAAACTCGAACGTTATACCATTGAAGACAATGAAGTTATCGAGGCAGCTAAATTTGCTCACGAAAAAAATTACGGAAGTATTGTTTTACAAGCCGGCGAAATCAGCTCACCTCAACATATTCATCACATTACCCGCCTAATAAAAGAAATCAAAAAATTATCCGATGGCAAATTAGGCATAACATTATCGTTAGGTGAACAAACCGAAGAAACATATAAAGAATGGTTTGATGCAGGATCTCATCGTTACTTATTAAGAATAGAAGCTTCTAATAAAGACCTATATTTAAAACTTCATCCCAATGATACCTTACACGATTATGACATCCGCAAAAATGCTTTGTATAATCTAAAAAAAATAGGTTATCAAGTAGGAACAGGTGTAATGATTGGGCTTCCTTTTCAAACATATCAAGACTTAGCAAACGATTTGCTCTTTATGAAAGAACTTGATATAGACATGTGTGGAATGGGACCTTACATAGAACACACGGAAACACCATTGTATCAATACAAAGACACACTAATGCCACTTGAAGAACGCTATGACCTTACGCTAAAAATGATAGCCATATTACGTATCATGATGAAAGATGTAAACATCGCTTCCACAACTGCACTGCAAGCCATTGACCCTATTGGACGCGAAAAAGCCATCACCATAGGTGCTAATATCATAATGCCAAACATTACACCCAAAAAATACCGCGACAAATATTTTTTATACGAAAATAAACCCTGTAGCGATGAAGATGCCGAAGATTGTATCAAATGCCTTGAAATGCGAATAAAATTTGCAGGAGGAGAAATCGGTTACGGTGAATGGGGCGACTCTTTACACTTTAAAAATAAATCATAAATGTATAAGCGATTACAAACAATTTGCAGTTTGCTCGAAAGTAGAAATAAAACCGCTGCCATAGAAGAAGCTGAAGCCATACTTTTTTTTCAGCCCTCACCAGAAATAGAAAAACTTATTGAACTAATAAAGAAAGCGGATTATATACATGCTATTGAATTCTGCCACTCCATTAAAAACAAACAATCCACTCCGGACCATATTGACAACATCGATATAATCGGTTTACAAACGACTTATCAAATGTTGCAAACTCAGTTTCTCGTTCTTACAACACAAAAAGCAGAAGCGGATAAACTTATTACACAATTCCGAATCCGATACTATCAAGAACTTGGATTTATCATCAGCGACATTTTAAAAGAACGGATGAAACTTTTTCAAACCATGCGCGACAGCAACCCCGATGCTCATTATGAACACGAAAAAACACAGGAGCAATACGAACAATTCAGCAAAAATTGGGAAAATGTACCAAAACAAAAAGAAGGAAATTTAAATGAAGAACTCAGGCAAAGGCTTCAGTTTGCTTTCAGAAAAGCAAGTAAACTTTGTCATCCCGATGCTGTAGAAGAACAAGAAAAAAAACAAGCAGCAGAAATATTTGTACAACTAAACAAAGCATATTTTAACAATGACGTAGAGACAGTTGAAGCAATACTTCAACAGCTCGAAAACGGAATACTAAAAGCAGAAACAAAAGCCATTAACGACAAAAAAGCATTGCAAGCTAAAATCAATAAGTTAAAACACGATGTTGGTATTTTGAAAAACGATTATTTGCAATTAACCCAATCACAGACCTATCAGTTTATTTCTAAACTAGCCGATTGGGACGAATATTTTTCTGAAACAAAGACAAAACTTGAAAAAGAACTTGAAGAACTAAAAAACTATGAACAAAATTCCGGTACTTCAACAAACGCAAAATAATCTGGCTCAAATTGAACAACTCTTCGATATCACCCGTTCTATTGTGTCTTTATCAAAAGAACTCTATAGCGAATCGTTTGCTACTTTCAGAAATAACACTTTCAGAACGGGCTTCATAGCTCAAACAATCCATCCCGAAGGTTTTGGCATAAAACAATCGTTTTATCATTTATCCAGCATTCGTTCAAGTCCTGTCGCAAATAAAGGAGTAATCTTTTTCGGAAGCAACAGCCAATATATTCATGCCATTGACAGTTTAACATTCCAAGAACTTTGGCGTTGCAAAACATACAAAGAAGTAATGTCAACCCCTGCCGTTGAAGCCAATACGCTTTATGTAGGCAGTTTTGATACGAATTTTTATGCTGTCAACATACAAAACGGTATTCAAAAATGGAAATTCAAAACCGAAGACTGGATTTTTAGCAGTCCCCTGATTTATAATGAAAAAGTAATTTTCGGTGGAATGGACGGGACCATGTATGCACTCAATAAATACAACGGAAAACTCATTTGGAAATATAAAACCGAACATTGGATAATTGCTTCACCTGCTCAATTTGATAATTTTTTAATTTTTGGTACACGCGACAAAAGAATTTTATGCCTGGATATTAATAACGGAAAAGAAAAGTGGACTTTTCATACCAATGCCCCCATTCATGCTACAGCTGCCATATTTGACCACACTTTGTTTGTTGGAGACTTAGCCGGAAATTTCTATGCAATTAGAGCTTATGACGGCAGCGTAAAATGGCAAAGCATAGTTGGAAGTGCCATTTTTTCATCGGCAGCCATTTCTGATAAAATATTAATTTTTGGAACAAAAAAATCCGGCATTTACGCGATGAATCCTACTAACGGAAATGAAATATGGCATAAAGAATTGAACCATGCTTCGCACGCATCACCCTTATTATTTGAAAACATAGTGATTACAGGCACCGAAAATGGTGATATACTTGTATTATCGACAAATAATGGCCAATCGTTATGGTCGTATCATACAGATGACGCCATACGAACCTCACCCCTCTTTGCAGAGGGAAAAATATATATAAGCGGAAGTGCATTATTTAGAATATACTAAGCACTTTATTTTTAATAGATTAAAAGCAACTCCGTTAAAAATATCATCTTTTACACAATATACTGATTAAAATCATGTTTATCTGTTGTTGTAAACATTTTCTTTAAAAAAAATTACACATGAAAATAACTGGTTTTGCATTTTTGCTTAGTTTATTCGTTTTTAACCTATTAGGTCAGAATAATAACACCAAAACAATCAATATGTATCTACGATGCAGTTATTGCGATGGCTCTTATGTAAGAAACGAGCTTAAAAACATCAATCATGTTCGCGACCTGTCCGATGCAAATGTGATAGTTTTAGGAATGAGTGAAGAAATGGGTTCGGGAGGTGAAAAATACCGATTGATATTTGAAGGGAAAAATGATTTTTCGGGCATTAATGACACCATTATTTTTGAATCAAATCAAGATGCTACTACCGATGAAATTCGAGATTTATATATTCACCATTTAAAAGTAGGATTATTGCCCTATATACTAAAAACTCCATTAGGCAAGAAAATTGAATATAGCCTTCCCGAAATTGACACCAGCAAAGAAATGAAACCTATAGACCCTTGGAAAGGTTGGGTTACAACGCTAAATTCGAATGTATCGTTTAATGGAGAACAAAGCAGTAGGTCCCTAAACATATATTCGAACATAAAAATTTATAAAATTACCGATGGATGGAAATTAACCTTTGGTGCATATAACAATTACTCCAAAAGTAATTATTCGTACGATGATTATAACTATGAATATATCAACAAATCATATAATAGCTACATTCAATATGTATTATCTTTGACCGAACATTGGTCGTTCGGTTTTTTTACTTCAGCCGGATCATCTACATTCAGCAATTTAGATTTTTCTGCCTCGCTAAAACCTGCTGTTGAGTTTAATGTTTTCCCATACAATAAATCATTTGAAAAACAATTACGTTTATCCTACAAAATCGGACCCACCTATTACAATTATACCGATACCACTATTTTCCTTAAAACCAAAGAATTGCTTCAAGAGCATGTCCTTAGCATTGATTTGGGAATTGTAAAAAAATGGGGTGATATATACATTTCCGTTTATGGAAGCCAATATTTACATGACTTAGAATTATTT